>NZ_JBEMBC010000007.1:0-69988 GCF_040274425.1 Carnobacterium sp. | reverse complement strand
CTTCTATTAAAAAAGAATATACTATATAGAATAGCTTGTCAAAAGCAATATTGCAAAACTTTTTTGAATTATGCTATCATATTCTGCTGAAAGATTACAAAAAGATTAGAAAACAAGTAGAAAACGTATTGTTTTACAAAAGATAAAGCATTACCTAAACCTAATTTTATTCATACATTTTTCATTGTATTCCTTTATAATGGATTTAGAACGATTATTTATCTATTTCAAGGAGGAAATTAATTGAAACAAAAATTTACACCTGTTCGGATCTTTTTAGCTATACTCGTTTTATGTATACTATTAGAACTTATACTCTATAGAGAACTCTCATTCTATCATACTACAAATCTTACTTTTTACGGAGCTGCCTTATTTCTTATTATTGGACTTTTTGGTGCATCTTTTTCTTCAGGATTTTTTGATTTTTTTAATTATAGTATGAGGAAAGCTGCTTTCAATATTCGAAAGGGCAGAAACTCAGATGAAGAATTAAACGTAAAACCACTTTCAAAAGTATTCGGAAAAGGGTATCATTTTTTTTTAAAAGTAGGTTCAGCCTTATTAATTGTTTGCATCCTTACCTTGCTAGCTTATTATCTTATTGAAAGATGATCATTTAGTAGTTATTATGAACAAATTCTTTAATCCATCTTAAAATAGCGTATAATAATTAATGTATTTAGAATTAAGGGGTGTATAATTAATGAAGACAATTTTTTCAGGTATCCAGCCTAGTGGAACTCCTACTATTGGAAATTACATTGGAGCAATGAAACAGTTTATAGACTTACAAGAAAGTTATACAAGTTACTTTTGTATCGTGGATGAGCATGCAATTACGGTACAACAAGAACCACTGAAGCTTAGACAACAAACGAAAAGTCTTGCTGCATTATACTTAGCTATCGGACTAGATCCAAAAAAAGCAACTATTTTTATTCAATCTGAAGTCTCTGCACATGCTGAAGCTGCTTGGATCGTCCAATGTAATACCAGTTTAGGCGAATTAGAACGGATGACTCAATTTAAAGATAAATCTGCAAAAAATAATCGTGCTCGCGTATCTGCTGGTTTATTGACTTACCCTCCTCTAATGGTAGCCGATATTATCCTTTACCAATCTGACTTAGTTCCTGTTGGGGATGACCAAAAGCAACATTTAGAATTAACCAGAGATTTTGTTATTCGATTTAACAATAAATACGGCAATGGCAATCAATTGCTTACAACGCCAGAAGTAAACATACCAGAATCTGGTGGACGTATTATGAGTTTACAAGATCCCTTGAAAAAAATGAGTAAGTCTGATGAGAATAAAAAGGGTTTTATTTCAATGTTAGATGAACCCACAATCATTCGCAAAAAAATTAAGAGTGCTGTAACAGATTCAAGTGGCGTAATTGAGTATGATCCTGAAAATAAACCTGGTATCTCTAATTTATTAACCATCTACGCTTCATTTACTGAGTTCAGTATTCCTGAATTAGTAGATCGTTATCAAAATAGTGGGTATGGTCAATTTAAAGAAGATCTAGGGGAAGCTATCGTTTCGGTATTGGAACCTATTCAAATTAGACACAATGAATTGATCCATTCAGATGAGTTAGATTCCATTTTGGATGAGGGCGCCATTAAAGCACGCATGGTAGCTGATAAAACTCTTTTAAAAATGAGAAATGCAATTGGTTTAGGCAGAAAAAGAAAATAGCAAAAAGAAAACGCCGTTAGAATAGGAATTCTAACGGTGTTTTCTTTTAGTATATTAAGTGTATTAATTCTTCTTTAGTGATATTTCCAAAGTAATTTTTGATATTTATGTCGTTAAGAGCCTCACTTATTGATGTTACATCGTACTTAGTTCCATTCAATTGTTCTTCCACATCTGAAATGTCTCCTAATCCAAAGAAATCTCCAAAAATACGGATATCTTGGATGAAACCTTTATCTACGTTCATTTTGAATTCTACTGAACCAATAGAAAAACGGTGACGACGAACTAACTCAAATTTTGGCGATTTTCCATAGTTCCAATCCCAATTACTAAAATACTTTTCAGATAGTTCTTCAATTTGTTTCCAATCTTCATCCGTCAATTTGTACTCCTTAACTTCTTCAGGAGTATTAACATCAAAAATACTCAGCAATAAACGATCACGGAATTCTTTTGTACTTAAAAATTGATAATCATCAGATAAATAAGGTTTTATATTTGTTACACGGCTTCTTATTGATTTGATTCCTTTTGACTCAATTTTATCTTTTCTTACCTTAAGAGCGTTCACGACTTCTTCAATATCACTATCAAACATGATCGTACCATGTGCGGTCATTCGTCCATTTTTTGAATACATCGCATTTCCAGAGAATTTTTGTCCATTGATCAATAAATCATTTCTACCTTCAAGCTTAGCGCCTTCTACTCCCATTTTGTGTAAAGAATCAATTATAGGCTCTGTGAATTTTCCGAAATCGCGAAATGAATCCCCATCATCTTTTGTAATAAAACAAAAACAAAATACTCCAAAATCATGGTATACAGCTCCACCACCTGAAAATCGACGGACTACGTGAATATTCTTTTTTTCAACGTAATCTGTATTGATTTCTTCGATTGTATTTTGATTTCTTCCAATTATAATAGAGGGTTCATTAATATAGAATAGTAAGATTGGTTCATCCAATATGACATTATTTAATAAGTGGTATTCAATTGCTAAGTTAATAGCAGGATCTGTTATTTCTTTTCCATTGCGGGCATTTTTAACATAATACATCTAATTTTCCTCATTCCTGGCTTTTTTCTTTATTTTCTATTGTTGTTTTCATTAAATCTCAATTATAAGATCTTTTTTAGCCAATATCATTTCTGTTGTTGGCGTTTCATTAACGGCTTGTGCTTTTAAAAGCTGTAAGTCTCCTTCTTGAGGCAAATGTGTCAAAATAACTTTTTTTACATTTGCTTCATTTGCAATCTTTCCTACTTCAGAAGCTGTCATGTGAACGCGATGATTTTCCATTCCATTAAAAAAATTTGTATCTGCTAGCAAGACGTCAGCATCTTTACTAAATGAAATAAAGTCAGCTAGATAGCCAGAATCTGCGGTATAAACAAGAGTCTTTCCTGTTTTTATTTCAACGATTCTCATCGCATAACATTCTACTGGATGCAATGTTTTCATAAAGTGAATTTCAAAAGGTCCTATATATATTTTTTCATTCTCTTCGTATTTTATACCTTCACTTACAAGGTCCATCGTTAATCTTTTGAAATTTTCCTTATCTCCTGCATGTCCATAAATAGGCAACATTGGAGCTCTCTCAAGATTATTCTTCATTCGCTTCAACTGACGTGTGAATTGCAACACCCCTAAATCAGCAATATGATCATAGTGGTAATGAGATAAAATTACCGCATCTAACTGTAATGGATCCAAATGATTTTCTAAAGCAATTAAAGAAGCACTTCCTGCATCAATTAATAGGTGATAATTTTCAGCTTCCAATAAATACGAACTTGTGCCTGAATTATTCGTTGGATATCCACCCCAAAATCCTAAAATGGTTAACTTCATTTTTTATCCCTCGCTTCTATTTTTTTATTTTATCTTTTCTCTAACACCTTACACCAAGACAGCATAGTTTAAAATAAAAAAAACCTTTTTATTTTAAAAAGGAGTCTTTTATTTTATTATAAGCTGTCTGTTTTTATTTTAAACACAATTTTGTTTTTTTATGTGTTCAACTATTTTATTGCTTGTTCTATTTGCTTGGCCAATACATTGGTTGATCCCAAAACCTTCTAGCCCTATCCCAGAGATATAAATTCCCGGATATTCATAATTTAACATTTCTATCATTTCTTTTGTCTTTTCTTCTAGGTCTACAGTGTACTGAGGTATCGCGTCAGGCCAACGTTTTACAATTCGGTTTATTGGCTTATCAGTAATACCAAGTATGATTTCCAGGTCTTTTAGTATCGATTCTTCTATTTCTTTATTTCCCAAGGTAACAAGTAGATCTTCACCTTTTCTACCAAAACTCACACCTATAAAAACATCCTCTTCATCTTTAAGAAATGGCCATTTCTTATTTAAAAAAACAATTGAAGTCACATAAGAATCATTTCTTCTAGGAGTCACTACACCAAAACCAATTGGTTCATTTTTAATAGCTGCTTTTTTAAATTTAAATAAAATATATCCAATAGACGCCGTTTCAACTTGGTCAAAAGTTTGTCCAAAAGTTTCATTTTTTATTAGTTTTGAATATTCGGTTACTGGTGTTGCAATGCAAATTGCGCCAACCCGCATCTGTTCTTTTCGGTTAATATCAATAATATAAGTGCCTTCAGTACCTTCTTTAATTTCAAAAACTTTTTTACTTGTTTGAATATGTGGTTTTAGAATTTCAGTTAATTTATCGGTTAAAACAGCTAATCCCTTTTGGAAAGTAACATAATTACCAGAACCATCCAATAATTCAGGATGATGTTTGATACCATTCGATAAGCTTCCATACTTTTGTTCTAATGAATAAATGACCTCTTTGGAAGATTTAATTCCCATTTCATCCAAATCACTAGCATAAACTTTTGAAAAGAAAGGCTCAACAATATGTTCTACTAATTCTTCTCCAAATCGGCTTTTAAGATACCGGCTCATCTGAATATCTTTATCTAAGGGTTTTAAGGGAAATAGATTATCTTTAAAACTAGCCATTTTCCCTTGAAACGTTAGTAGGTCACTTTTCCAAATATCCATTTTCCTCACTGGAATACCTTTATAAGTTGGGTAATTAAGATTGTGCAACTTATTATAAAAAAAGATATCTGGTTTATTTCCTTCACTATAAACTAACTGATCCATTAGACCTAATTCTTTAATCAGATCCATTGCTTCGGGATAGCGAATATCGATTGATTCAGCGCCTAAATCAAAGTAGTTGTCACCTGACTTCATGGTGTAAATTTTACCACCTACTTTTAGAGCAGACTCTAATAAAATAAGTTCGAAAGGTAGCTGTTCATTTACAATTTGCTGTTTTATTCGATAAGCAGTAACTAGCCCAGTTATTCCGCCGCCTATTACTGCAATTCTCTTTTTGGCTCTCTCCATTTATTTCCCCCCCTCACTTTAATCCATTACTCTCATTTTACTTGTTATTTTAATAAAAAGAAACGTTATTCTAATTTATCTATAAAAGATTAGTCAAAAGTTCATGGATTTGTCATAAAGATACAGAAATATGAATAGGCAAAAAAACTGTAGTGCGTATGAAACTTACGCACTACAGTTTTTATTTAAATCTTATTTTAACTATGGTATTTAATTTTTTCAACTGTATCACTATCTAGACGTTTGATGACTTCTGTAACTAATTTTACAGTATTCAAATAATCGTCTTCATGAATAACTGAGGTATGAGAATGTAAGTAACGCGTCGCAACCGTAATCGCTAATGCTGGTATACCATTTTTACTTACATGCTGACTTCCTGCATCTGTTCCTCCACCTGCAATCACTGTATATTGGAAAGGGATATTTAATTCTTCTGCAACAGAAACAACAAAATCACGCAAGCCTTTATGAGCTATCATGGAAGCATCATAAATAATGATTTGTGGGCCTTTTCCTAATTTAGAATCGGCTTCTTTTTCAGTCATCCCAGGAGTATCTCCTGCTGTACCAGTATCAAGCGCGAATGCAATATCAGGATCGACTAAATGTGTGGCTGTTTTTGCTCCTCTTAGTCCAACTTCTTCTTGTACATTCCCAACTGCAAAGGCTTTATTAGGATGCCCTTCAGCTTTTAAGTTTTCCAATACTTTTAAAGTAACAGCTGTTCCAATGCGATTGTCCCAAGCTTTAGCCAACATAAATTTAGAACCATTTAAACGTCTAAATTCAGTATATGGTGTTACCATATCCCCAGGCTTAATTCCCCATTGTACTACTTCTTCTTTTGATGAAGCTCCAATATCAATAAACATCTCTTGAATATCGTAGGCTTTATTTCGCACTTCAGCAGTTAAAACATGTGGTGGTTTGCATCCAATGACCCCATGAATAACTTTATTTTTTGCTGTCGTAATTTCAACTTGTTGAGCCAGCATAACTTGTGCCCACCAACCACCGATCGTTTGAAATTTAATAAATCCTTCTTCTGTAATTTTAGTTACCATAAAGCCTACTTCATCTAAATGACCAGCAAACAATACTTTAGGTCCAGTCTTATCACCAACGCTTTTCGCAATTACACTACCTAATCCATCATAACTAATCGTATCTGCACTTTTTTCTGCATACTTTACAAAGACATCTCTGACTTGACCTTCATTTCCTGAAATACCTTTTGCATCTGTTAGTTCTTTTAGCATTTTTAGTTCTGTTTCTTTCATTATCTAGTCCCCCTATTCAATTATTCATTTAATTATACCACTGTTTTTCTCAAAAAAAAGTTTTCCTAAACTGCTTTTTCGTAATTAAACAGTCTCTATAATTCTTAGTATTGATAGATGAGTTAAATCGATTGCAGGATATTTCTAGTGGAATAAGGGTTGCTTGTAGCCTTGACTAAGGCTTGAATGTTTGAAGACAAAAATCTTCAATCGGCCACATGGCTTTCCCACAAGCAAAACCATCTATTCCGGAAAGAAATTTATTTTGTTGTACCTACACCATTTGTTAAACAACATTCTAAAATCAATATAAATAAGAAAGAGCCTGAAACTAGTTCCAGACTCTTTCTTATTTAATACATTCATTTTTTCACTTAAATTATTTTGTTACAGACGTCCATTTAAGCGACCATTCTGCTCCAACTAAATAAGTTGTAAAATCTTGAACGTGTTCCTTTTCTAATACAGCATAAGCACGTTGATAAATTGGTGCAATACCAGCTTCATCCATTAATACTTTTTCTGCATCAAGCATATCTTGCCAACGTGATTCTAAATCTGTTACATTTGTTTGAGCACTTTCAATTAGAGCATCGTAATCAGCACTGCTGTATCCAGATTTATTATTTCCATTTTCTGATTGGAATAATTCTAAGAAATTAATAGGATCAGCATAATCTGCTCCCCATAATGCTAATTGAATATCATAATCTTGATTGCTGTTAGCATCTAGACGTACTTTAAACGGTACATTTCTCAATGTAATTTCTAAACCTGGCAAGTTTTGTGTTAATTGCCCTTGTAAAAATTCAATTGATTTTTTAGCATTTTCAGTATCGTCACTTAAAATTTCTAATGATAAAGAATCTACTCCCAATTCTTGTAACCCTTTTTCAAAATATTCTTGAGCTTGTTCAAGATCAAAGTTTAGTAAATCTCCATTTTGTTCACGGTAGTCTTCTCCCGTTGATGGATCAACAGCTAATGATTGTGGAACAAGTCCGTTAGCTGGAATAGAACCATTTTGAAGTACAGTATCAACATATGCTTGTTTATCAAATGCCATTGCTATCGCTTTACGAATATTTTCATTTGCTAAAGCTGTTTCTTCTCCATCACGTTCTTGATTGAATTTAAGGTACGCTACAGTAGATGTTGGTTGAGTTTGTAAGTCTGGATTACCTTGTTGAGTTTGTACGTAATCGCCTGATAATATCATGCGATCGATTGAACCAGTATCATATAAATTCAAAGCAGTTGACGTTTCTTTGATAACGTCGATATTAGCTGTATCTAATTCAACAGCATCTGCATCCCAATATTCTTCATTTTTATTCAATACCCAGCTTAAGCCAGTTCCATCCCATTCATCTAATACAAATGGTCCGTTGTAAAGAATATGATCACTATTTGAAGCATAAGCTTCTCCTTGTTCTGTAACATAAGCTTCATTTTGCGGGAAGAACATTGATAATGTTGTCAAACTTTCAAAATAAGGAACAGCTTTTTCTAATTGGATTTCTAACGTTTTATCATCAACAGCTGTCACTCCAAGTTCAGACGGTTCCATTTCGCCTTGTAAAATAGCCGATGCGTTTGCTACTACTCCCTCAATCATATAAGAGTACTCTGCAGCTGTTTCAGGTGTTACTAAGCGTGTCCATGCGAAAACAAAGTCGTCAGCTGTTACAGGGTCACCGTTTGACCATACAGCATCTTCTCTAATTTTAAAGGTATAAGTCAAACCATCTTCACTGACTTCTGGTTCTTCAGAAGCCATTCCTAAAACAAGTTCACCATCTGGTCCTTGACGGTATAGTCCTTCATTAACATTGTTCATTACATTGAAACTAACAGCATCTGTTGCTAATACTGTATCCATTGTTGGTAACTCAGCTGACTCAATTAAGTTTAATTCTTGTTTGGCGTTTCCAGATGAATTTGTTGTCGATTCTTCTTTGTTTCCACCACAAGCTGCTAATAAACTAACAGAAGCAAGCGACAACCCCATTAACTGAAGATATTTTTTCTTTTCCACTTCTTTTCCTCCTAATGAATCATAATAAAATTTGATGATAAAATATTCATAACTTCTTCATTTTATCATCATTCAAAAGAGAGAGAAATGAGTATTTACTTACTCTAATAGTAATCTTATCCTTCTCACATGCTAAACACAAAAAAAGAGCGAATATAATTCGCTCTTTTTATCTAAAATTTTATTCTTTTCCTTCAATAGAAGCCCATTTGTATGAATATTCTGCACCTGTTAAGTGACTTGAGTAATCTTTAAGATAATCTTTTTCTAGAACAGAGTATGCACGTTGATAAATTGGTGCAATTCCGCCCGATTCCATCAAGATTTTTTCAGCTTCTAACATATCTTCCCAACGACCTTCTAAATCTGTTACGTTTGTTTGAGCACTTTCAACTAATGCATCGTAATCAGGATTTGAGTAGCTAGATTTGTTGTTCCCATTTTCTGAATGGAACAATTCTAAGAAGTTGATTGGATCTGCGTAGTCAGCTCCCCAACCAGCCATTTCAATATCGTAATCTTGATTCGTATCAGCATCTAAACGAACTTTAAATGGTACATTTCTTAAGTTGATTTCTAATCCTGGTAGATTTGAAGTCAATTGTCCTTGCATAAATTCTAGAGATTTTTTAGCATTTTCAGTATCATCACCTAAAATTTCTAAAGTAAGTGAATCTACACCTAACTCTTTTAGACCTGCTTCAAAATACTCTTGAGCTTGTTCAACGTCATAAGTTAGTAAGTCTCCACTTTGTTCACGGAAATCTTCACCTGAAGCTGGATCAACAGCTAATTCAGCAGGAACTAACCCATTAGCTGGAATAGAACCATTTTGAAGAACTGTGTCAGCAAAAGCTTGTTTGTCAAATGCCATTGCAATAGCTTTACGAATATTTTCATTAGCTAAAGGCGTCTCTTCTCCATCACGTTCTTGGTTAAATTTAAAGTAGAAAACAGATGATGTTGGTTGAGTTTTCAATTCAGGATCGCCTTGTTTTGTCTGAACATATTCACCTGATAAAGTAATACGGTCAACTGCTCCTGTATCGTATAAGTTGATTGCAGTAGATGTTTCTTTAACTACGTCAACATTGATTGTATCTAACGCTACAGTTCCTGCATCCCAATACTCTTCATTTTTATTCAATACCCAGCTTAAGCCAGTTCCATCCCATTCATCTAATACAAAAGGACCATTGTAAAGAACAGTATCACTATTTGTTGCATAATTTTCGCCTTGTTCTGTTACGAAAGCTTCATTTTGCGGTAAAAACATTGGAAGTGTTAATAAATCTTTGAAGTAAGGTACAGCTTTATCTAATTGGACTTCTAAAGTTTTTTCATCAACAGCTGTAGCACCTAATTCTGAAGGTTCCATTTCTCCAGTTAAAATTGCAGAAGCATTCTTAACAACACCGTCAATCATATATGAATATTCAGCAGCTGTTTCAGGAGTTGCTAAACGTTGCCAAGCATAGACAAAATCATCGGCTGTTACAGGATCTCCATTAGACCAAACTGCATCTTCTTTAATTTTAAAGGTATATGTTAAACCATCTTCACTGACTTCTGGTTCTTCAGCAGCCATTCCTAATTCAAGTTTATTCTCAGGGTTTTGACGATATAATCCTTCATTTACGTTATTTAAAACAGTACCACTTACTACATCTGTTGATTTTGCAGAATCCATATTTGGTAATTCAGCACTTTCAATTAGGTTCAGTACTTGCTCTTCAGAAGATCCAGAAGTTGTTGATTCTGTATTTGCTGTTTCTCCATCGCTCCCACCACCACAAGCTGCTAAAACTAATGCAGATGTAGCTGTTAAACCTAATAAACTAACTAATTTACTCTTTTTCATCTTAAATCCCCCTATTTCTTTTTCAATTCTTCTAATAATCCATAACGCAATATTAGTTTACTCAAATTATATTATCATCTTATTATCACAAATTCAATATAAATTATTAAAAAAATGTAATAAAAATATTTCATTTTAATCATAAACTCATTCTTTTTTCGGAAGAAGCCTATACTTATAGTTTTTCCAACTAGTTTTGTTCATTAAAAAATTTGTTTTATTTGTTACAATACCGACACATTTTTCTTGATATTATCCCATAAAAAAAAGCTATTTCACAGAATAGTGAAATAGCTTTTAGAATATTATTTGTTATTCAATGCAGTTTTAGCTTGTTCAGCTAATGCTGTGAATGCAGCAGCATCTGTAACAGCGATATCAGCTAACATTTTACGGTTAACATCGATTTCTGCTAATTTAAGACCATGCATAAATGTGCTGTAGCTCATGTTGTTTAAACGAGCAGCTGCATTAATACGAGCGATCCATAATTTACGGAAATCACGTTTCTTTTGACGACGGTCTCTGTAAGCATAAGTATATGATTTCATTACTTGTTGCTTAGCTGTTTTGAATAAAATATGTTTAGAACCGTAATACCCTTTTGCTAATTTTAATATTTTTTTACGACGTTTACGAGTAACCGTTCCACCTTTTACACGTGGCATATTAATTTCCTCCTCTAAGATGTTCTCTATACAAGAAAACTCTTTTGACTAATTTGAATGATGTTCATTTTGAAATGAACTAACGATGCTAAAAGTAACTGATTACCATTTAGCTAATTGTTGACGGATACGTTTCATATCGCCTGATGATACCATTGCTGATTTACGTAATTTACGTTTTTGTTTTTGTGATTTGTTTGCAAACATATGGCTTGTTTTAGAATGGTGACGTTTTAATCCGCCGTTACCTGTTCTTTTGAACCGTTTTGCTGAACCACGGTGTGTTTTTTGTTTTGGCATTTGTTATTTCCTCCTCAAAATACTCTTACTTTTCATTCTTTGGTGCTAAAATTAAGAACATGCTTCGACCATCCATTTTTGCAGCTGATTCGATACTAGCTATGTCAGCTGTTTCTTTTGCTAAACGATCTAACACTTCTTTACCAATACCTTTATGAGTAATGGCACGACCTTTAAATCGGATTGAAGCCTTAACTTTATCTCCTTTTTCAAGGAACTTACGTGCATTACGTAATTTAGTATTGAAATCATTCAAATCAATAGTAGGACTTAATCTTACTTCTTTGACGTTGATGACTTTTTGATTTTTACGGGCTTCGCGTTCTTTTTTCTGTTGCTCAAAGCGGAATTTCCCGTGGTCCATAATACGTGCTACAGGCGGTTTTGCTTTTGGAGCTACTAGTACTAAGTCTAAGTTTGCTTCTTCTGCAAGTTTTAACGCTTCACTTTTTGTAATTACACCAAGTTGTTCGCTGTTACTACCAATAACGCGTAATTCACGTGCACGAATGCCGTCATTTACCATCATATCTTTTGCTATGGTCATACACCTCCATTAGATTTGAGAGAAAGAACAGCAGAAAAATAGACGAGTTCATTATGAACCCGCCTATAAATAATTTCTAACTCACACCGAATGCAAGTTATCATCGTTTATATCTAGCCCAGAGACACTTTCGTCAACTTAGGCGAGAAGCGGGTGCTTCTGCTTGATTTTCTCAACTCATTAATCATACACTACTGAACAGGATCTGTCAATAAATTATTTGCTGAAATTTTTAATTTCTTTTAAAACGGCTTCTAAATACTCACTTAAGTTAAATGTTTCAGTATTTTTTTCGCCATATTTACGGACTGCAACTGCGTGTTCTTGTACTTCACTGTCTCCAACTACTAATTGATACGGTATTTTTTGTGTTTGAGAAGCGCGTATTTTATAACCCATTTTTTCGTTGCGTTCATCAACTTCTACACGCATACCAATACTTTCCATTTGTTTTTTAATTTCATAGGCATAATCTGTATGCATATCTAAATTAACTGGAATAATAGTAGCTTGAACTGGCGCTAACCAAGTAGGAAAAGCACCTTTGTATTCTTCAATCAAGTAAGCTACAAACCGTTCCATTGTAGAAACAATACCACGGTGAATAACTACAGGACGGTGATTATTTTCGCCATCTTCACCTACGTATGTCAGGTCAAAACGTTCTGGAAGTAAAAAGTCTAGTTGGATCGTTGAAAGTGTCTCTTCAATTCCGATAGCTGTTTTTACTAACACATCTAGTTTAGGACCATAAAAAGCTGCTTCTCCTTCTGCTTCAAAGTATTCTAATTCCATGTCATCCATAGCCGCTTTTAGCATTGTTTGAGCTTTTTCCCACATAGCATCATCGTCATAGTATTTTTCTGTATTATTAGGGTCGCGGTAACTTAGACGGAAACGATAATCAGTAATATTAAAATCACCATAGACAGCTAACATTAATTCCAGCGTACGTTTAAATTCTTCTTCAATTTGATCTGGGCGTACAAATGTATGTCCATCATTCAGAGTCATTTCACGTACTCTTTGCAACCCAGATAATGCTCCACTTTTTTCATAGCGATGCATTTGTCCTAATTCAGCAATCCGAATCGGCAACTCACGGTAGCTATGCACGTCATTTTTGTATACCATCATATGATGTGGGCAGTTCATTGGGCGCAATACAAGCATTTCGCCATCACCCATATCCATAGGCGGGAACATATCTTCATGATAATGATCCCAGTGACCAGAAGTCTTATATAAGTTTACATCAGCCATAATAGGTGTGTAGACATGTTGGTAACCTAAACTGATTTCACGGTCAACGATATAACGTTCAATTGTACGACGAATCGTAGCGCCTTTTGGCAACCAGAACGGCAATCCAGATCCAACTTCAGGAGAAATCATGAATAAGTCTAATTCTTTTCCTAATTTACGATGATCACGTAATTTAGCTTCTTCACGCATTTTTATAAACTCTTTCAAGTCTTTTTTATCAAAGAACGCTGTTCCGTAAATCCGTTGCATCATTTTATTGTCCGAGTTTCCTCTCCAGTAGGCACCTGCAAGAGATAACAGTTTAAATACTTGAATGCGACCTGTAGACGGCACATGGACACCACGACATAAATCCACAAAATCACCTTGGTCATACACTGTGATTTTTTCTGATTCAGGTAAAGCTGTAATCAACTCTACTTTGTAAGGATCATCTTTGAAGATATCTAACGCTTCTTCGCGAGTAACTTCTTTGCGAACAATGGGATTATTTTCTTTTACAATTGCCATCATTTCAGCTTCAATTTTAGGAATATCCTCATCTGTTATTGGTGCTTCAGAATCTGTATCATAGTAAAACCCAGTTGAAATGGCAGGGCCCACTCCAAATTTTATATCTGGGTATAAACGGCGTAAAGCATTAGCCATTAAGTGAGCAGTTGAATGACGCAAAATTTGCAAAGCATCCTCATGATCAGGTGTGATGATTTCAATCTGACCATCTACTTCGATTGGGCGTACTAGATCCACTAATTCTCCGTTAATTTTGCCGGCTAACGCTTTTTTAGCTAAACCTTTGCTGATACTTTCAGCAATATCTTTTGTAGATGAACCCGCTGGAAATATCTTTACTGCTCCATCTGGAAACGTAATTTTAATTTCTGACATAGTTTATTCCTCCATATTCTAATTTAAAAATACCATCTTTGTTCAGCTAGAAAACAAAAAAGCCCCTTTTATAGTATATAAAATACCATAAAAGGGACGTTCATTACGTGGTTCCACCCAGATTCAGAATTTAGCAAATACACTAAATCCACTCTAAGCTGTTAACGCTAGCTAAACGACCAACTGCTAATTCGACAAACGGTTCACAGTGGCACTCGAAAGGGGTCAAAACAAGAACGAAATTAGAAAACTTTCAGCAGATGTTTTCTTCTCTAAAAAAATCGCAACCAAGTTTTGGTGTCTTTCTCAATGATTTCTTTTATAACTATTATTAAAGCACTTTTTGATTCTAATTTCAAGGAGAGGATGTGTATTTTTTATTTCTTTATTGGAGATGGCGCCGATTAGAACCTAACATTTTTACTTCTTTGGCTAGATAACGAACTCTTTCCATTATTCTTTTTGCTTTTAATGGTTCATCTTCGCCTCTTTGCGTTACTCTTAAGTGTTCCTCTTCAAGTTGTTTCATATCAAAATTAGAAGAGAAAAAAGTAGGCAGTTGTTCTTGCATACGATACTGTAAAATGACTCCTAATACATCATCCCTTATCCAACTAGACATAGAATCCGCACCAATATCATCTAACATAAGTATTGGTGCTTTTTTTACAAACTCTAACTTTTCCCCGGTATTATTCTTGCCAATAGACTGTTTCATTTCCACAGCAAATGACGGAAAGTGCATAAGCGTAGAAGGAAACCCGTTTTTAGCTAATTCGTGTGCTAACGCACCTAAGAGATATGTTTTCCCTACACCAAAGGATCCTTGGAAATACAAGCCTTTATGGTAGCCTCTAGGATTCGTCATATAAGCATCGATAAAGTCGTACACCTCTGAAATCGCAAACCTGCGTTCATCCGTCAATTCAAAATCAGCTAGTTTTGCATTTCGAACATCTTTAGGCATATCCATAGAATAAATACGATTTTTGATTTCCAATTCTTTTTGCCTAGCGATCAACTCAGCAGAAGGCACATACGTTACATCGATGTAATGGTAGTTTAAAATCAATTTAGGATGGTAACCTGGTGCCATCATACCTTTGTTTAAATGAAATTTCTTTTTTTCTTGTACATATTCATACAGCTTAGCATAACTTTTGACAATCGCTTCATCGTCCAATTTTTGGCGATTGTCTTCAATAAATTGCATAACATCTGGATCATCTAATACTTCTTGGATCAATTCCTCATATTTATGATTCAAATTACGCTCTTTGATCATTCGCGTTAGGCTTTCACCAATATCTTCCATCATTATTCACCTTCTTTGCCGAAATTTTGAATTCTTTTCAATCTTTCCATAAATGCTTTTTGTTCTTCTTCACTCATCGGCTTTTCTTCTGATTGTTTATTTCCTTCTTTAGCCCAATCGGGAAGTGTTTCTTTTCTTATCGTTGTTTGATTGCCATAATTTACTTTGCCTCTGTTTTGCGTATATGATTTACTACGATTTTCTTGTTGTTGTCGTTTTTCAGCATTTTCAGAATACATTTTTTTCACCTTTTGAATCGCTTCTTCAGGTGCAACGACTTTCTCTTGCGCCCAATCATTCGCGATTTTATAGGCTAGTTTTTGATCCAATGTTGGGTTATTCTTTACAACTAGAATATAATGAATCAAAATATTGATAACGGCCGTTGGCAAGTTAGCTTTTTTGACAATCTCTTCTAGTGTCCATTCTTCTGGCTTTGTGACAAACCCGCCTTTTTGATCTTTAATAGAATTCATAAAATCAACCGGACTTATTTGCTCACTCACTTCAATAACGGCAATGTCTTCTTTGGTTAACCCTCTTTTAGTTAGTTCTGTTTCGCGCATTTTTTGTTGGTTGGAATCTACTTCTATATCTTTTTCTACAACGTCTTTTAACGAGATATTTTGTTGGTTTTTATTGTGGTAATCATCATACGCCAACTTTTTCAATCTTTTTTCGTCAATTTTACCCGTTTCTATATCCGAAGCATTTAATACGAATTGTTGCATAGCTAACTCATCTAAACCGTATAGCGTATGCAATACCAGTATTGTCTCTTCAATTTCTTTTGTAATCGAAGAACGGTTGACGTATTGGTGATTTAACCCTGTATAAAAGAATTTCAAATCAAATGTTTTAGGATCAACTTTTGGTCTTGTAGAACTTGTATTGCCAATATAAGAAACCGGTTGTTTGAGTAAGTCTTTTTCTCTTTTTAGTAATTCAGCATCAAACTGAAAAACATCCAAAAAAGACTTTGTGATCTCTTGAAATTTATTCTTATCTATGGTTTCTACAACAAAGCGATTTCTCAATTTTTTGAATTTTCGTTCTCCAACTTTTTCTAATAGCAACAAACTCAATAAATCATCCTTAAAAAAAACGTCACTCGTTTGAGGAGCCTGTAATTCATAGATAATCAACTTTGTCGGATTTGTTTGAAGGTACGTCTTAATCAGCCCTATTGCTTCAAGCTTAATTCTAGCTTGATATAACTCAGGGATACCAATATTTAACAAAGCTAGCAATTCAGAGTGCAAGATTCCTTCACTCCAGTAATTCTCTTCTTCTATCTCTGTCCACAAAGTCATATAAAGACTGTATGCAGCATTTCCTACTAAAGGTTGATACAAAAAAGTGAGAATTTTTTGATCGATATCCGAAAGCAATGCCTGTTGTTTCACTAAAAAACCATCCTTGGGACTTAAGTTTTTCCATGGATATCCCAAAACGACTCCCACCTTTCTATTTCAATTAATTTTTTTCAGTTTTTTTTCTTTCAAATTCCTGTAATTCTTTTAAAAAGACATTCATATCTTTAAATTGGCGATAAACACTAGCAAAACGTATATATGCTACCTCATCTACATCAGCTAATTTTTCCATAATGTATTCTCCAATAATAGCAGAAGCAATTTCATTTTCGCCTAACCCTCTGATTTGATTCTCTACCTCATCAACTATTTTTTCAACTTGCTCCATTGCTACAGGTCTTTTTTCACACGAACGAATCAATCCTCTTAGAATTTTTTCGCGATTAAATTCTTCTCTGGTTCCATTCTTTTTAATAACTAAAAGTGGTGTTTTTTCTACTCGTTCAAATGTAGTAAAGCGGAAATTGCAGGCTTCACATTCTCTCCGTCTGCGAATAGCACGCCCATCATCTGCTGGACGACTATCGACAACTTTAGAACCATTATTTTGACAGCGTGGACATTGCATGTTTATCATTCCTATCTTTAAGTGTTATTCTTAGCAACACTCTATTTGTACGCAATTATTTACTCTATTATACCACACAAGAACTAGAGATAAAACCGGTTAAATAAGGCGCAAATTTGATCTATAAAAAAAGAACAAGCGAAAATACTTGTTCTTACATCTCTTATTTGGCTGTTATTTTGTCTATCCAATTTATAACTTGCTGTTTCGTATTTTCAGTTGACCCGCTATTGTCAATAACGCTATCTCCAAGAACAATTTTTTCTGAAATTGGAAGTTGAGAGTTGATTTTTTGAATTGCCTCTTCTTTTCCTATCTTATCCCTCTTCATCAATCGATCGATTTGAATTTCTTTGGACGTAGATACTACCATCACTTGATCCACTTCTTTTTCATAACCCGCCTCGAATAAAAGCGGGATGTCCAAAACAAGAATCGCAGGGTCTCGTTTCAAACACTCTTTTTTTTGATCCATCATCCATTGATAGATGCGTTTAGATAAGATCGTGTTTAGCTTCTCTCTTTGTTTTTCATCTTTAAATACAATCTTCCCTAATGCAGCTCGGTTCAACGTACCGTCAGCCAAAATAACCCTATCGCCAAATTGTTTTTTTATTTCACTTAATCCTTCTGTTCCTGGTTTAACGACTTCTCTTGCTCCAAGATCTGCATCCACCACAGGAAAGCCTTGCTCTTTAAAAATATTGCTAACAGTTGATTTCCCTGTAGCAATACTTCCGGTTAATCCTAAGATCACAGTCATTCTATCGCCTCTTTTTTATTAATCAATTATTAATCGCTGACAATTAGGACAAAAATGAGTCCCTCTTTGTGCAACTTTAATCTTTTCGATTGGTGTACCACAACGAACGCATGGTAGCCCTTTTTTGCCATAGACAGACAATTTCACCTGAAAGGAGCCAGCTTCTCCTAACGCATTTTGATACGTACGAATGGTCGTTCCCCCCGCTTCAACTGCGTCCCCAAGTACTTTTATGATTGCTTCATGTAATTGAGAAACTTCAGTTTTTTGTAAACTATTCGCCGTTCTTAAGGGATGGATTTTGGCTAAAAATAGTGCTTCATCTACATAGATATTCCCTAGACCTGCTACTATCTTTTGATCTAATAAAAGAGGTTTAATCGCTCTTTTTTTTGTTTGCAAGGTCTTATAAAAAGTTGCTTCATCAAAGGTTTCTACCGTAGGCTCTGGGCCCAATAATCTTATCCCTGTTGCAGTGAATTCTTCTCCTATCGGCACAAGGGTCATTCTTCCAAATTTACGCACATCCAAATAACGTAGGTCTCTCCCATCCGTTAAATGAAAAACCACATGCGTATGTTTTTTTAGAGGTGCTGATGATTCTTCTACTTCATACTTCCCCTCCATGCGCAAATGCGAGACTAATGCCCAATGTTTAAAACGAATGATAATGTATTTGCCTCGTCTATCAAATTCCACAATTTTTTCACCCATTAAAATGCGCTTAAACTCAGTAGTTTCAATGGGTCCTGAAATGATACGATCCCAGTATACATCAACGGATTCTATCGTTTCTTTTAGTACAAGTTTTTCTAAACCTTTTCTAACTGTTTCAACTTCAGGTAATTCTGGCAACGTATTTCTTCCTTTCTAGATAAAATAAGTGTTTCTGCTATTAATAACCATAGCAGAAACACGTTCTTTATTATTTAGCTTCATACCAGCTTTTTCCACTATTGCTGTCGACTTTTAATGGAACAGATAACTCTACTGCACCTTCCATAACTTCAACAACTAATGCTCTTAATTGTTCAATTTCTTCTTTAGGCGCTTCAAAAATCAGTTCATCATGTACTTGTAACAGCATAGTTGCTTGCATAGTTGATTCTTTTAATTTTTCGTCCATTTTAATCATAGCAATTTTTATAATATCTGCTGCACTACCTTGGATAGGTGTGTTGATAGCTGTTCTTTCAGCAAATGAGCGCAAATTGAAATTTCGAGAATTGATCTCTGGTAAATAACGACGACGTTGGAAGAGCGTTTCAACAAACCCTTTATCTTTTGCCTCTCTCACGATATCTTCCATATATTTTTTTACGCCAGGATATTTTTCAAAATACGTATCAATAAATTGCTGTGCTTCTTTTCGACTAATTCCTAAATTTTGCGATAAGCCATAATCGCTTATGCCGTAAACAATCCCAAAATTAACGGCCTTAGCTCTACGACGCATCTCAGAGGAAACTTCTTCTGGTGATTCAATACCAAATACGCGCATAGCCGTACTTGAATGGATGTCTTGCCCTTCAATAAAAGCTTCCTTTAATAATTTATCGTCTGAAACATGACCCAATACACGCAATTCGATTTGCGAGTAATCAGATGCAAATATTTCCCAACCTTCATGACTAGGAACAAAGGCTTGTCTAATCTTTCGGCCTTCTTCTAATCGAATCGGAATATTTTGTAAGTTAGGATCAACTGAACTTAAACGTCCCGTTTGAGCAATCGTCTGCATGTAGCGTGTATGAATTTTTCCGGTTTTTTTATCGATTACTTTCAATAAACCTTCTATATAAGTGGATTGTATTTTAGCAATTTGACGATAATCTAGAATATGCTCAACAATCGGAGCTTGCTCTCTTAATTGCTCTAAAACATCCACTGCAGTAGAATAACCTGTTTTAGTCTTTTTAATCACAGGGTAACCCATCTTCTCAAATAAAATAACGCCTAATTGTTTTGGTGAGTTTAAATTGAATTTTTCACCAGCTAATTCATATACCCGTTGTTCAATATCTGTTAGACGAATGGCAAATTCTTCTTTCATTTCCACTAATCGTTTATCATTTACTTTTACCCCAGTGAGTTCCATTTCAGCTAAAACGATGGATAAAGGCAATTCCATTTCATTAAACAACTTGGTTTGCTCATTTTTTTCTAAGTTTTCTCCTAATTGTTTACTTAAGATACGAATCGCTTTTATCTTTCTTGCAATATGATCGTATGTCACAGTATTATCTTCTGGAATGGCGATTTTTGCCCCTTTTCCATAAACACTTTCATCTGAGGAAACCTCATAATAATCATGTTCTGTAGCCACTTCAGATAAATCTTTACTATTGTCTTTAGTATTTAGCAAATAAGAAGCCAACAAGATATCGAAGTCTATTGATGTGATATCCACATTTTGTCTCTTTAACGCAACATAAGTCCTTTTAGCATCAAATACTTGCTTTTGAGCTCCATTATCTTTTGCCCAGTTTTTAAAATCATCTGATGCAAAAACAACTTTTGGTTCCGCAACATATATATGTTCGTCATCTCCCCATCCAATACAAAAAATAGGAGAAGTATGATAGTTGTCACCTAACATTTCTACATAAAGAGCCATATTATCGTTAAACATATTCTTTGTAATTTCCGTAACGATCGTATATGAAATAGCTTCTTTTTGACTATTTTGTTCTGCATCATATTCCGCAGTATCAAGTTTACTTAAATGAGAATTAAAATCCATTTCTTTATAAAAAGAAATAAGTTTTTCCATGTTCGGCCCATTGAAACTCAATTCTTCAACGCCAACTTTTATAGGAGAGTCGGTATCAATAGTCGCAAGTCGTTTACTTAGTAGGGCTGTTTCCTTTTCATTTATCAGGTTTTCTTTCATTTTACTTTTCTTTAATAAATCAATATTTTCATAAATTCCTTCTACTGATCCATACTCTTTCAATAACTTAAGAGCTGTCTTTTCGCCAATCTTTGTTACACCTGGTATATTATCTGATGCATCCCCTGCTAAACCCTTCATATCAATGATTTGAAGCGGGCTAATACCCATCTCTTCATAAATTGATTCAGTTGTGTACCCTTTTAACTCACTAACACCTTTTACTGTAATGTCCACTCGAACATTCTCTTTTGCCAATTGTGTTAAATCTCGATCACCAGAAATAACCACTACATCATATATTGTTGGATCAACTTGTGTTGCCAAAGTTCCAATAATATCATCTGCCTCGAAGTTTTCTAATTCATAATGTCTAATTCCAAATCCATCCAACAACTCTCTTAGATAAGGCATTTGTTCTGAGAATTCTCTTGGTGTCTTTGACCGACCGGCTTTATACTCATCAAAGAAACTATGGCGAAAGGTTGTATTCCCAGCATCAAAAGCAACCAAAACATGTGTTGGCTTTTCTTTTGTTAATACACTATCAATCATATTATGAAAACCATATAATGCATTCGTGTGTAAACCGTTCTTATTTTTCATTCTTTCTAATTGAGAATGTAATGCAAAAAAAGCTCTATATGCAACACTATTTCCATCAATCAATACTAATTTCTTTTTCTCATTCATCATAAAACTCCTTTAGCTGCTACTGTTTTAATAAATTTAGTCATCTAATAATTTCTTTTGAAAGCCTTACTTATCGTTACTATTTTAACAAAAAAACAGAAGGATAGCGAACTTGATTACACTTTTCATGATTTCTCTAGTGTTGTAATTACTGAATTAAGTTTAGTAATCTTAGGATGGTCCGTTAATTAAAATGAGACATTTTTTCTATATTGGATAACAACGAATTTAGATAACGAATAGGTAAAATCAAGTTTTGAAAAAAGACCAAAAGCTATGGTTAATCTCATAGCTTTTGGTCTTTTTTCTATTCTTTTGTTAATGCCGAATGACTTAGCAATGTTTCGTATGCTAATTCAAATTTTTGAACATCTCCAGCTCCCATAAAAATAGCAACTGCATCATGATGGTCTAACAATGGTGACATATTTTCTTCACTTAATATTGACGCTCCATTATCGATCTTGTTAACTAAATCTTGTATCGTAATGTCTCCTTGATTCTCACGTACTGATCCAAAGATATCACATAGATAAATAGAGTCAGCTAAATTCAACGATTCTGCAAAATCACTCAGCAATGCAACTGTCCGAGTAAAGGTATGTGGTTGAAAAATAGCAATAATTTCTTTATCTGGATATTTTTGACGAGCGGCGTCAATCGTTGCACGGATTTCAGATGGGTGATGCGCATAATCATCAATGATTACCATGTCCAACATTTGTTTTTCGCTAAATCTACGTTTAACGCCTTTAAATGTTTTTAAGTTTTCCATTACGCCTTCTTTATCAATATTTTCATATTGGCAAATAGCGATCACACTAAGTGCATTAAGAATATTGTGTTTACCAAACGTTGGAATTTCAAAATGTCCATAAAATTCATCTCTTACATAAACATCAAATGTAGAACCTGTAGTTGAACGAGTCATATTTTTAGCTTGAAAATCATTATGATCTTCAAAACCATAATACAGGATTGGTACATTAGCTTGGAGTTTTTGTAATTGTTCGTCATCTCCACAAGCCACAATAGCTTTCTTTACTTGAACTGCCATTGATTGGAAAGCATCAAAAACGTCACTAAGACTGCTATAATAGTCAGGATGATCAAAATCAATATTTGTCATAATTGCATAATCAGGTTGATAAGCTAAAAAATGACGACGGTATTCACATGCTTCTAAAATAAAGAAGTCTGCATCCGGTACACCATGTCCGGTTCCATCTCCTATTAAGTAACTTGTGTTTTTAAGCGGACTTAACACATGTGCTAATAATCCTGTTGTACTTGTTTTTCCATGTGACCCTGTAACTGCAACACTAGTGAATTGACCAATAAATTGCGCCAAGAAATCATGGTAGCGAATAACGGTTAGGCCTAATTCATTAGCTGCAACTATTTCCTCATGAGTATCCGGAAAAGCATTCCCCGCAATAACGGTTAATCCTTGATGAATATTTTCTTTGTTAAAGTTTAACATTGGAATTTTAGCTTCTTCTATGTTTTTTTGTGTAAAGAAATACTTTTCGATATCCGATCCTTGAACTTTAAATCCTTTATCGTGCAAAATTAAAGCTAGAGCACTCATACCAGAACCTTTAATACCAACGAAATGATAAATTGTTTCTTTTTTCATTACTTTATTTCCTCCATATTCGTAAATTCAGCCTTATGCCTTTTGAATAGTTGTGTTTGAGAGAGACTATTTAATGTATCGTGTTCCAGTACGTTCTTTAAAATTATTATAGAACGATGCGTTAAAAAAAACCATCTTTGTATTTATTGTTAAAATAAGATGGTTCGTTTAGCGTTAGTAAAAAAAGACAAAATTACAACGAAATTAGTATACCATGAATTAATTTAATAGCACACTTAAAAACTCGTTTTCCTCTGACTCTTAGCAGAATGAAATATTGTGAACGGATTCAATTATACAATTGACATACTTTTTTAATAATATTTTTGTAAATGACATGTTTTTTCTAATTAAATATAGTAAACAAGACACAAAACGACCTCCAACAATCAGCATTTTGGAGGTCGACTTATGAGGAACACATTTTTCACTTTTCAGTAAAACTGTTTATAAAAATTTTTCTTCATAATCAGCTTTAGTCAAAAATACTTCGCGTGGTTTAGATCCTTTATTTCCTGATATAAAATTTTCATTTTCTAATGATTCAATCAGATTAGCTGCTCGATTAAACCCTATTTTAAATTTCCGTTGAAGTGCTGACGCTGATATTTGACCCTCAGAAACAATAAACGGAAGAACATCTTCAAATAATTCGTCTTTTCCTTCAACTGATTCTAATTTAGCCATCAATGATTCTGGCTCAAAAAGATACCTTGCAGGTCGTTGATCTTTTACATGTCTGACGATTCGTTCTATTTCTTTTTCAACATACGTTCCTTGAACACGTATTGGACGACCTGAACCATTTTCTTGGAACAGCATATCCCCTCTACCAAGAAGTTTTTCAGCTCCACCTGTATCTAAAATTGTCCGCGAGTCTACCTGACTAGATACCATAAAGGCTACTCTAGTTGGAATATTATTTTTTATTGTTCCCGTAATAACATCTACACTTGGACGTTGTGTAGCCACAATTAAATGGATACCTGCTGCTCTAGCTTTTTGCGTAATTCTTGCAATAGAGTCTTGTACATCGCTACTGGCAACCATCATTAAATCGGCTAATTCATCGATGACGATTACAATATAAGGCATTTTCAATCCGAAATCATTATGTTCCTCTGCTTTTTCATTAAAGCGTTGGATATTTCGAACTCCTGCAGCTGCTAGTTTTTGGTAACGTTCTTCCATTTCGTTTACTGCCCATTTTAAAGCTTCACTTGCTGCTTTAGGTTCAGAAATAACAGGAGAAAGTAAATGGGGAATTTCATTATAAGGAGCCAACTCAACTGCTTTTGGATCAATTAAAATCAACCTAACTTCACTTGGTGTAGCTTTATACAATAGACTCACTAAAAGCGAATTAATAAAGACACTTTTTCCTGAACCTGTTGCTCCCGCAATCAAACCATGAGGCATTTTATCGATAGTCGAAACAACTGCTTCTCCTGCTATATTAACCCCAATTGCAACCGTTAAAGGAGAATGACTTTCTTTAAACTCTTTACTTTCCATCACTTCTGATAGCATCACAGGTCTAGATTTTTTATTTGGAATTTCAATCCCTACTGAACTTTTCCCAGGAATTGGAGCTTCTATACGAATATCCTTTGCCGCTAGCGAAAGTTTTAAATCATCAGATAGGTTCGTAATTTTGTTAACTTTCACGCCACGACCTAATTGAAGCTCGAATTGTGTGACTGCTGGACCAATTGTCCAACCGATTACTTGAGCATGAATATTAAACGCATCTAAGGTCTCATTTAATATTTCAGCTTGTTCTAAAACCCAATCGTCAATTGCATTTGGTTCAAGTTTTACAGGTCGAAGCAATAGATCTACTGATGGGAACATATAATTTTCATCGTATATTTCTTCAGTCATCTCCATTAATGGAGTGATAATTTCACTGCTCATATCCATAGTATCTTCTAATTCATCACGGTTTGATTCTTCTAAGCTGATGATAGAATGAGTTTCTTCAATAGATTCAGTAAGAGTTGTATTCAGTTGTGTTTCTGGTTGTGTTTCTATGATTTCTTCAGTTTGCTCTAGTTTTTCAGATTGCTTTAAATCATTAGTTGGAAATGCTTGCTTATCTAAATAATTCATTCGACTTAGGGCTGCCATAAGTTCCATATTTTCAATTTCTTCCGAACTTTGAATTTTAGGCTTGCCAGAAACCCGGGTTGACTTAATAGAATGTTTTGCTTTTTTTGGTGTGGCTTTCCCTTCACCAAAATATCTTGCTACATTTTTCCCACGATTAAGACGGATATTTTGCTCTTCTTCGATCATACCGGCTAAAGAACGAGATAATCCACGCTTTTTCTTTGCAGAATTTAACGAGTCCTCAACAACTATTGATTCAGAATTACTAGTAGCAACTTCTGTAATTTCCTCAGATATTTCTTCTACTGGTGCTTGAATCACCTCTACTTCTTGTATCGCTTTTGCTTCTGGTAATACTTCTACCTCTTGTACAGTTTCCACTTCTGGTAGTACTACTATTTCTTGTACCGCTTCTACTTCTGGTGATACTTCTACTTCTTGTATCGTTTCTACTTCTTGAAGTGATTCCACTTCAGGTAATACTTCTGCTTCTTGTATCGTTTCTACTTTTTGAAGTGATTCCACTTCAGGTAACACTTCTGCTTCTTGTATTGTTTCTACCTCTTGAAGTGATTCTACTTCAGGTAACACTTCTGCTTCTTGTATCGTTTCTACTTCTTGAAGTGATTCTACTTCAGGTAACACTTCTGCTTCTTGTATTGTTTCTACTTCTGATAGTACTTCTGCTTCTTGTTCCTCTTCTGTATGTACAAAAGACTGGTTTGATTCATTTAATAAATGCTCTTCAAATAGCAAGAAATCTTCTGATTTCTTTTCTAATTCTAAAAGAATCGTTGTGTAATCTGTTTCTTCACTTTTCTTATTAGATCTCTTTTGAAAGCCATAATAAGGTGAAGGAATCTTTTGAACTTTAAAAGGAGTTGAACTTCTTCCTTCTTGAAAAGGTGTAGCTGCATGTTTTAACGATTCTTTTGAATAAGTCGTTTGTTTAATTCTTTTCTCAATTTGTTTTTTTTGTTTTTTCAATTCAAGTTGTTTCTGTTGTTCCTCTTTCCCAATGGTTGAGAGGTAATTTCTAACAGAAATATTGTCTTTTTGAAACGTTGTAAAGTCAATCCTAGAATTTTTTTCTTCACTTTTTTTTACTTGTTTAGTTGGTTGACTATCCTTATTTTTTAATCGGGAAGTTTTAATCGATTCTTCCTTATTCGTTGCATTTTCAGCATCACGATAGAAAGGAAATTTGAATTTTTTTTGGCGATCTTGATTTTTTTCATAACTAGGTCCATCATATTTGGGCATGATGACCCTCCTTTCCTACCTTACTACGAATCTTAGTTTACCATAAAAAATAGCGCGATTATAGGTGCTTTCTTTAAGAAACACACGATATCTTTTCAAAACAGACACAAAAAAAAGACTTTACAAAAAGCCCACTTTCAAAAAATACATTTCTTATTTTTTGAAAATGGGCTTTTGAGTCTTTTTTTTAAATTAATTCAATTGAAATTGTTCACCTGTTACGGCAGAATCTGGCAAAACTAAAATACCTTTTTGTTCTGGAACACCTGTTAAGTTTAACTCTCGAGCTGAACAAACCATACCGTGACTTGGTTCTCCTCTTAACTCTCCATCCCATATAGCCATTCCGTTAGGCATCAAAGCACCTACTTTAGCAACCACAACTTTTTGACCTTGAGCTATATTAGATGCCCCACAAACTATTTGAAGTATTTCTCCATTGTCTACCTCAGTTTGCGTAATAGATAAATGATCCGAATCAGGATGAGCGACACATTCTTTTACTTCTCCGATTACAAATTTCGGAGATTCATCTGACTCCAAAGTATCGGAAAATCCAGCCAAAGCAATGGCTTCATTTAAACTGTTTATGTGTTCCTTAGTCAAAAATACTTGCCCCGTTCCCTGAACAGCAACTAAATTAGAACTATTGAAAAAATTATACCCAACTGTTTGATTGGTTTCTTCTTTAAAAATTCGAACGACATCTTGATTTTTTTCAAAATTTTGTTCTTTTGGTTCACTATTGTCTAACATCACAATAAGAGTGTCACCAATACCTGCTTTATTATAAATACTAATCATTATTAACTTCCTCATCTTGTTTTTTATTTCGTACAACTAGAACATCGCAAGGAGCATGGCGAATAATATGTTCACTTACGCTACCCATCATCCATCTTTCAACAACATTCATACCCGTTTGACCGACCACAATTAAATCTACATGGTAATCATTTGGTATACCTTGAGTTAATTCTATTTTTGGAGTACCTTGTACCATGATTGTTTCAATGTTTTTCAGTTTATGTTTAGTAGCTCTTTGTTTATACTCATTTAAAAGATTTTCCATTATTTCCTTGTCCGTATCAATTCCGATTGCGTCTATAGCAGTTATACCCGCAGTATCTATCATTCCTAAAGCATAAGAGTTTACATCAAAAACGTGAGCAATAATTAATTCACTGTCGTTTCTTTCCGCTATTTTAATAGCCTTTGTAAGTGCGTTCTCTGAAGATTCACTTCCATCTACTGCAATCAGTATACGTTGGTATTGTTGTGTATCTAACATAATCACATCTCCTCTTATCATTTTAGTTATCCATTACAGGGTTGCTATAAACTGCTCTATTTCTTCTTTAGTTTTACGGTCTTTGTTCACAAAACGTCCAGTCTCTTCTCCGTTTTCAAATGCTACAAAACTAGGGATTCCAAAAATAGACAAATCGCCACAAAGATCAATAAATTTATCACGGTCGACTTCTACAAAATCAATTTCAGAATGGTTTTCGATTATTTCAGGCATGATAGGTTTGATAAATTGACAATCTCCACACCAATCAGCTGTGAAAAAGAAAATCGTTTTTCTTTTACTTTCTTTAACCATTATATAAAATTCCTCAACTGTATTTAATAATTCCATTTTATTAATCCTCTCTATGTTCAATTAATTATTTTTCATAATTGTTTCAAACGCACTGCGGTCTAATGTTCGTGCAACTTGCACAACCATCTCTTTTGCTGCAGCATAGTCGTCAATATGAAAAACCGTTTGATGAGTGTGGATATAACGAGCACACACCCCAATTACTGCACTTGGAACTCCATTGTTCATTTGATGAGCTGCACCAGCATCTGTACCGCCTTTAGAAACAAAATATTGATATGGGATATTATATGTTGCTGCAGTATCCAGCAAGAACTCACGCATTCCTTTTAATGTAATCATTCCCGGATCTTGAATCCTTAATAAGAAACCTTCTCCTAGATGACCAAACTTGTCTTTATCGCCAGTCAAATCATCCGCTGGTGAACAATCTACAGCAAAGAATAAATCAGGTTTAAATTGGTGAACAGCACCTTTTGCTCCACGCAAACCTACTTCTTCCTGAACGTTAGCTCCAGCAATTAGTGTATTCGGAAGCTGCTCACCTTGTAGTTCTTTTAAGGCTTCAATAACAACAGTTGTACCATAGCGATTATCCCAAGCTTTGCTTAGGATTTTTTTACCATTAGCCATTTTTATCGTTTCCACATCAGGTACGATTGCATCTCCTGGGCGTACACCAAATGCTTCAGCTTCTTCTTTAGAATCAAAACCTGCATCAAATAAAATATCAGCGATGTCTAATTTGCTCCCAGCTCCATCTTTGCCTCTTAATAAGTGAGGCGGAACGGAGGAAGAAACACACGGATAGTCGCCTTTAGCTGTTTGAAGTGTAAAACGTTGTGCTGAAACCACATACGGATTCCATCCACCTAAAGGTACTACTCTAAATAATCCTTGTTTTGAAATGCTAGCTATCATAAAACCAACTTCATCCATATGAGCTGCTACCATAATTTTCGGTGCATTTTCCGTTTTACTTTTGCGGATTCCAAAAATACCTCCAAGACCATCTTGTTGGACTTCATCTACTAAAGGTGTCATTTCTTTACGCATAATATCACGCACACGGTGTTCGAAGCCACTTGTTCCTTGAGCTTCAGTTAATTTCTTGATTAAATCGAATGTTTTATCTTCCATTATTGTTTTCCCATATAGGTACTTTTAATTCAACCTACATGATCTATCCCCCTTATAACTCTATTTATTCTATTATACCTTAAATCAAATTAATTTTAAGAAGGAATGCTTTAATTTCATTTATTTTTAAACATGGTATACTATAAAAAAATAATATTAGATTGGAGAGTTTATTAAATGGTATGTAAAACAAAAGAAACAACACCATATATTTTAGCTGGCGGCTTACTTTTAGGAGCTGGATTAACTTGCGGCTATGTTCTTCATAAACTAATCACTGCAAAAAAGACAATCCATGGAGATGCCATTTTAAAATACGTTAAACAATTATTTTTAAAAGAAGGTCCTATAGAAGGTTCATGGATAGAATTACAAAAAGTTCCCTTACAAAAATTTGCGCTTAAAACAGATGTTTATTATGGCGGAATTTCAAGAATTGAAGAAGACCAATTAATTCAATACGAATTTATCGCAGATGCTTACACAGGTAGTATCTTAGATTTATACCGTATTTAAATAAAAAAAAGCGTTAAACCCAGAATAGATTCTAGGTTTAACGCTTTTCTTATTTGGTTTTTTTAGGGAATTTTGCTACCACACGATAAATCCTACTGCCTCTCGAAGAAAATTTTTCTTCATATTCAGTCCTAACATTCCCTTCAAAGTCACTCTCATGTAAGTTTAACCATACTTGTTCAAGTGTCATGCCGTACTTTGAAAAACTGCTCAATGAATATTCAAATAGCCCTTGATTATCCGTTTTAAAGTGAATTTCGCCTTCAGATACAAGGATAGTCTCATAACTTTCTAAAAAGCTCTTATACGTTAGACGTCTTTTTTCATGACGTGTTTTTGGCCATGGATCAGAAAAGTTTAAATAAACTTGGTCAACTTCTCCTTCTGCAAAATATTGAGTTACAGAACCCCCATTAACATGTAACAGTTGAAGATTCGGTAATTGTTCCTCGATTAACCTATCTAATGCAACAACTATGACACTCATCTGAAGTTCAATACCAATATAATTGATTTCTGGGTGTAACTTTGCCATTTCAGTAATAAAACGGCCTTTTCCTGTACCGACTTCAATATGAATAGGGTGATCATTGCCAAATCTTTCGTGCCATCTTCCTACCCAATTATCCGGTTGTTCTGGTATATACTGAGGGAAATCAGCAATTTTTTGTGGTGCATTTGGTTTATTTCTTAAACGCATATTCTTATTCTCCATTCTTTTTGTATTCCATTATTTTTTACTAGTTACATAGAAAAATCCTCTTCAAAAACAGGAAGAGGATTTGAATAAATGCTAAAACTAGGTAGAGCTAATTGTTAATTAAAAAAAGTAATTTTGACCTTGATAAAGAGTTTGTAGCATCATAATGTCTTTATTCATTTCATGGAATCTGGTTTCGCTATGGTGTTTTTTTGTTTGAATCAAATAATTCATCAATGCATACCACATAATACGCGTTTTCAGTTCTTCTGTTAGCTCCGTATCATAGTGAACTAACCAATCAACCCAGTTATCTTTTGGTACATATTGGCAAAGCAACATACTCAGATCCATCGCTGGATCACATAGCATAGCTGAATCCCAATCAACTAGATAAAGACGGTTCTCATCTGATAAAAGCCAATTTTTCCGGTAAATATCTCCATGACAAACTTTTGTTTCAACTATATTCATTAATTCTACTTCAGCTTTTAGTTTTGTTATTATTCGTGATAGTAACGGATGATTGTATAAATCTAAAGGCAAGTTATCTTCATACTTTTGAATTAACTGATCAGGAGTAACAATTTCACCGCCTACACGAGCAAGCATTCTTCTCAATGTCGCAGAATTATGTATTCGACTAATGAGCCGTGCTACCTGTGGTGAGGACATTTCTGTTTTAGTAAGTGCTCTTCCGTTTAACCACTCTTGAGCGGTTAGTACATCTCCATTGCCGATGCGTTTTGTCCACATCAATCTTGGTGTAATTCCCTCAACAGATAATGCAGCTAAAAAAGGTGAAGAATTTCGCTTCAAAAAAAGCTTTTCTTCTGCCCTTGTACCCATATACGCTTGTCCAGTGTCACCACCAACGGGATGCAATTTCCATCCAGAATCTATTTCAAAATCCATACCAAATCATTCCTTGCTTTATATTCTGAAACATTTCTACACAGACGTGAAAAGCAAAACGGGATTGTAACATCTTATTCGAATAAGCGAAAAAGTTTAAACCCGTTAAACCAATAGCACTAAATCATTTATAGTTTACCCGTAAAGCCAGACAAAAAAAGGACAGATATCACAAAAGACATCTATCTTTCTGTTCATTTTCTATTTTAGATAGAATTTCTTTCTACGTCAAGCATATATACGTTCTTTTTCTATAAATACGTTTATTTTATTTCTATGAAAACGGATGATAGAAGTTGGCACGAGCCGTTCATTGCATTTTTATTTCATTTTTTTAACATCCTACTTTATTAGTGTCATTTTTTCTACAAAAAAAATCAGCCAAACAAAACAGTTCGGCTGGTTTTCTTATAATCTCTATCTTATTTGTCCACACTCTTCTTCAACCGCATCAACGTATAATTGTTGAAGATTTTCAACAATGGCTCCACGTTTTCCATGTCCAACAGGATTTCCATCTATACTTATGATAGGCATAGCTTCCATCGTTGTACTTGAAGCAAATACTTCATCTGCCTCTTTTAAATCTTCTATAGTAAAGGCTTCTTCCTTAACTAACATTCCTGCTTTTCGAGCAACCTTTAACAACATTATTTTAGTGATCCCAGGTAGAACAAGATTGCCATCTGGATGTGTATAGATAGTACCATCTTTAATCATCCATACATTTGAAGAGGAACATTCTGTAACAACACCATCGCGGTGCAGTATCGCTTCATCTCCACCTTTTTTATGGGCTTCGTGCTTAGCCATTATGTTTCCAAGTAAACTAATTGATTTAATGTCGCATCTCAACCATCGCATATCAGGTACGATAAAAGCAGACATCCCTTGATCCATTTTTTCTTGATCTCGCGGAACAATCGTAGTTGTAGCTGTAAATACTGGCGGTACTAACTCTGGATCAGTATATGTGTGATTTCTGGGAATTCCAATTCCTCTAGTTAATTGCATGTATATATTACCCGTATCGATACCATTTTCTTTAATCAAAGCACTTAAAAGCTGTTTTAGTTCCCCTTTTGTAAAAGGCATAACCAGTTCAATTTTTTCGGCACTTGAAAACAATCGATCTACATGTTCATTTAACGTAAAAAACTTACCATTATAAGCCCTTACGACATCATAAATCCCATCTGCAAATTGATAACCTCTGTCTTCCATGTCAATTTTAACTTCACTACGTTCAACAATTTGATTATTCCAAATAACTTTCATTTTTCAACCTCTTCCTTCAAAAAATAATACCTGCTAAATTTTTTCTATCATATCAAAAATCATGGTACTTTGCATTCTAAATCTTTAATTAGTTAAGCTCACTGAGTGCTTAATGCTGTAATTTGATCATTTTATTTATCCGTGACGGTAAATAAAGTTGACAAAACCCTATGTTAAACGCGACAACAACGCTTCCTGCAATCAGTACTTCTGTAAAGGATAGGTAAAAAGCAGAGACACCAATAATCAAAAAACCTTCAATCATCATAATTATCAGCATTAACTTCTTTATTGCCTGAAGTTTATTGCTTTTCTTTACAGGGTACAAAACTGTTAACGATAGATTATCAAAATGAAAATAAAGTGGCAATAGTTGAAAGGCAGTTAGGTAAAGAAATACGACTGTTAAAAAGAGACTTAATATAAATGATTGTCCTAAACTGCTAAGCAACATAGCAATAACAACCAACCGAACATATAAACCACTATATTCAGTACCCCTCACAAATGCTCTAGCATACAGATAGTAAAAAACATTTTTGTGGTTTTTTTTGATAGGATTCAAAAAAACATCTAAATAAACTCTTCTTTTAACAGACCCCTTTAATGCTGGAATATCAGTGAACAAGTTAATAAACTGATAGATCCGCTTCATTCGATTAGTCTCATCTTTTATCATTTTTTCCCATTGATACGTTAGAGCAACATTCTTTTGATTGGCTAAAAAGCGATAACTTACAGCTACAACCACAGCTCCTACTAATCCAACTATAGGACTGATAAATAGCGCAAGACTTGACACGATCAAATAAATACCAAATAAAAGAAAGCGTATTTTAATCCATTCTTTTGTTTCTTTTATTTTTAAATTGAGGACCTGAGCATTGAGATCAGTCTCTTTTAAAATAATCAACATTAGTACAAAATAAAACATATCAGAAAAAGCAAATCCAGACATTGCAACTAGTAATGGCATTAATACAGCCACAACAACTAGAATGACAAAACTAGGGAGCCACAAACTTCTCGATTTAGCCTGTTTAAAATAGTCTTCCATAGCACTTTCTTTAGGTAGCATAAATACAGCATCCGCTGGTTGAATAAGTGTCGCTAGTTTTCCAATGCTGAGTACCACTGTAAAAACGACGACTCCTATTAATTGCCCTTTTACATCATAAGACGTTAGGGTTTTCAGATAATTAGAATACGCATATCCCATCGCACCGACTAAAAATAAACACACTATGACAAAATGATCATTAAAAATATATTTCATGTACTTCATCATTTTCTTTTGGTGTTGCTTCACTCGCTTCTTCCAAATTTCTTTCATCATTTACTGTCCTCTTCTTTTGTTAATTGAATGTACAACTCATCTAGCGTTGCATCAGGCATGTTAAAAGTTTTTCTCAAGTCTTCTAGAGTCCCTTCAGCTTTTACTTTGCCTTCATGTAATAAAACAAATCCATCACATTGTCTTTCAGCTGTAGCCAATATGTGAGTAGACATTAAAATTGAAGCACCTTGTTTTTTCATCTCTTCCATAAGTTCCAAAAGGGCGTTGATGCCTAGAGGGTCCAATCCCAAGAATGGTTCATCGATGATGTATAGACTTGGCTCCACTAAAAAAGCACAAAGAATCATAACTTTTTGCTTCATTCCTTTAGAGAAATTTGCTGGGAACCATTCCAACTTATTTTCTAATCTAAATGTTTTTAATAATTTATTGGCACGTTCATAAGCGATTTCGATTGGTATATCATAAGCCATTGCTGTAATTTCAATGTGCTCTTTTAAGGTCAATTCTTCATATAAAACAGGCGTTTCAGGAATAAAACCAAATTTTTTCCGGTAATTTTCTTTATCGTTCTTTAAGGTTAAACCATCGATACTGATTTCTCCTTTTTGAGATTGTAACAGACCAATAATATGTTTTATAGTTGTACTTTTACCTGCTCCATTTAAACCGATTAAGCCAATTAATTTTCCAGATCCTACTTCAAAAGATACGTCTTTTAATACAGGAATTTGACTATAGCCTCCTGTAACATGTGTTACTGTTAAACTCATAATTAGTTTAGTCCCTTCTACACAATTTATTGTAGTAATTGTACCATAAGAACAGGAGAGAATCTTTTCTGTTTTAATGTGTTACCGTTTCACTTTCCTTAAGTTTTATGATACATTTGTTAAATAAGAGAATGTATTTCTCTATTAATTGCACATTATATATAAAGAGTTTGCAGCGGAAAGAAGGATTATAAATGTCAGACTGTATTTTTTGTAAAATTATTAACAATGAAATACCTAGCAGAAAAATTTATGAGGACAATGATGTAGTAGCTTTTTTAGATATTACTCAAGTAACACCAGGTCATACCTTAGTCGTTCCTAAAAAACATGTTGCGGATATTTTTGAATTAGATGAAAATTTAGCGGCTACGATTGGTAGCAAAATCCCAAAAATTGCAACAGCAATCAAGAAATCCAATCCTGCTATTAAAGGAATGAATATCATTAATAATAATGGTACTGTTGCTTATCAATCTGTTTTCCATTCACACATACATATCTTGCCTCGTTATGACGAACAAGATGATTTTTCTATTCATTTCGGTGATCATTCCGGTAATTTCACCACTGAAGAATTAGATAGTATCGCAGTAAACATAAAAAACAAATTGGAGGGATATTAATGTCTAATCATTTTATAAATGGGTTGATTTTAGGTGCTGCAGCTGGAGGAGTATATGGTCTTCTTAAGTCTCCACGTACTGGTAAAGAAAATAGAGCTGTATTAAAAACGTATGTTGATGACACAACTGTATTAGTAAATGACGTATCTAGAAGTGTTAATGATTTAAAAGGAGCAATAGCTCAATTAACAAACGAAGGTAAAACATTAGCAGAAGAATTTACACAAGATGTAAAAGAGTCTGTTGATGAGTTCACCTATGAAGCAGAACCTCGTATGCGCCGAATTCAAGAACATACTGAGAAACTAACCGCAGACATGGAAGATTTAACACAAAGTATGAAAGAAGCTTAGTCAGTTACTTTAATAATGGAGTTGAGACCTTTAGGTCTCAACTCCATTTGTTTATCTAAATGTAACTTTAAAGAGCTAATATAATCATTTGTAAAAAATAGAGAAAAATTCGTAGCTATAAGTGTCTATTCCATCTGATTTTTTTCAAAAACTCGATTGATTGTGCTTTTTTTGTGATTTTTAATTGACTTTAAACTAAATAATGGGATTTTAGTTTTTTTTATACAAATGAGTATGGTATATTTATATTTGTCATTAGGAAATAGTTTGGTAACGTAAAATAAAAGAAATGGATGTGTAAGGGAAATGAAAAAATTATTACTAGCTACAGCTACTATCTTAGCCGGATTAACAATTGCAGGTTGTTCAGATAGCACTGTTGCCTCATCAACTGCAGGAAAAATTACAGAAGATGAGTTTTATGAAGCAATGAAAGAAACCGTTGGAACAAGCATGCTTCAACAATTGATTATCGAAGATGTCTTAACTGATTTATACGGAGATACAGTTACAGATGAAGTAGTAGACAAACAATACTCTACTGAAGAAGAAAATTATGGTGGCGCTGAAGCATTTGAATACATCATGTTGCAACAAGGTTATACCGCTGAAAATTATAAAGACACGATTCGTTTAAATCTTTTAATTGAAGAAGCAGTAAAAGATAAAACAGAATTTACTGAAGAAGAAATCCAAGCAGCTTATGATGCTTATGTACCTTCTGTAACAGCCGCTCATATTCTTGTAGAAGATGAAGAAACTGCAAAAGACCTTATCACTCAAATAAATGATGGTGCTGATTTTGCAGAACTGGCTACTGAAAACTCTATAGATACTGCTACTGCTCCTAATGGTGGAGAAATAACTTTCGCATCTGGGGAAATGGTTCCTGAGTTCGAAGAAGCAGCTTTTGCTTTAGAAGAAGGCGAAATGACAACTGAACCCGTTGCTACAGAATATGGTTTCCACGTTATCAAAATGATTGAAAAACCTGAAAAAGGAACACTTGAAGAAGAAACGGACACAATCAAAGATCAATTATTAACTGCTACATTAGCTGATAGTGCTGCTATTCAAGAAGTAATCTCAGGTATTATGCAAGATGCAAACATCATTATTGATGATAAAGATTTAGCTACTGCAATGGACGCTTACTTGGCTCCTGCAGAAGACTCTGCTGTTGAAGAATCTACTACTGAGGAACCAGCTGCTGATAGTTCTGCTACTGAGGAATCTACTACTGAAGAACCAGCTGCTGATAGCTCTGCTACTGAGGAATCAGCTGTAGAAGACTCTGCTGCTGAATAATCATTAGTGGATCTAGCAACATTAAATAATTAAAAAAAAATGGAGTTAGGATATTCATCCTAACTCCATTTTTTTTATTTACTTTCAGTTGTTTTTTCCGATTCATTAGGTTTGTAGAATGTCCGATTATCTAATCCAAAAATTCTTTCTGTAAACATCCCTGGCTCTGTTCTATTTAATGTCGAATTTAACATATTAACAGTTGCATCTAAATTATCGATCATATATAAAATTTCAGCTTCTCTTAACTTTGGTCTAACCGGAGAACCATACTCAAGCAGTCCATGATGGGCCAATACCATATGTTTCAAAAGTAAAACATCTTCACTTTTTTCATCAATTTTTAGCGCAAGACAAGCTTTCGTGATTTCTTCATCTACTATCACAATATGACCTAAAAGATTTCCTTCTAAAGTATACTCTGTAGATATTGGTCCAGACAGTTCAATAATTTTGCCTAAATCATGCAAGATAACACCAGCATAAAGTAACGGCTTATTGATATCTTCGTATTGAGTCGCAATTGTCTTTGCAATTCTTAACATGGACACGGTATGGAAAGCTAGTCCACCAGTAAAAGCATGGTGAAATCGTTTAGCTGCTGGGTGCTGAAAGAAAGGTTTTTGGTAATGATTCAATAAATAACGTACAATCCGATTCATATTCGCATTTGTAATCTCAAATAATGTATCGTTTATTTCTTCCATCATATCTTCTTTCTTTAATGGTGCTCTTTCAACATATAAATCAGGATTATCTGGATCTCCCGATTTTGTTACTGCAATTTTAAATAGTTTGATTTGAGGATTTCCTTGATAAAGCTCTCTTTTACCTGAAACTTTCACCACTTTTCCAGCAGTAAATGCTGCAATATCATCTTCTGAAGCATCCCAATATTTACCATCCATTTGACCGCTTGTATCTTGAAACGTAAAAGCAATAAATTTTTTACCATTTTTAGCAACTCGAATATCAGCTGATTTGATTAATAAATAAATGTCGAAGGTATCATCATTCGTATACTCAAATAATTTCTTTTCCATTTGACTCCCTCTTTCTATTTGCATCTTTTCTTTATTATAACATTTCTATCTGCTCTTTTCGAAAAACATCTGTTACAGATTCATCAAATGTAAAATAAAATACTTGTATGTCTTCACTAATTCTCTGTAATAGTTGATACATCTCTTTTTTCCTTTGGTGATCAAAATTTACAAATCCATCATCTACTAACAACGGCAATTGAATTAAGTCACTAGCATTTTTTACGAATGAAAAACGCAGAGCCACATACAGTTGTTCAGCCGTTGCTTGGGAAATTTCAGAAGCCTCAAATAAAGTGCCGTCTTTACGTTGAACCGTTATCGTTTGGTCTTTTAAGAAAACTTTTTGGTAATTTCCATTTGTCAAAATAGCAAAAAAGTAGGTCGTATCACGAATAGTAGCTGGGAAACGATCTTTCCTAGCTTCAGTTAACGTTCGTTCAATAAGTTCTGCAGCTATTTTATATGTTGTCCATTCATCAACTAAAATTTGTGTTTCACTCTTTAAATTAGCATATTCTTGCAATAATTCAGAATAAGCTCCACCAACTTCTAAATTTTTTAATGCGACTTCTGTTTTAATTTTTTTATTTAATTTGCTTTCAATCAATTCTTTTAATTGTTGCAGATTCGCTTTTAAACCTTGGATGCTTTCAATTAAAGCAGCCTTATCACGATATTTTTCTAACAATGCACTGTATTCACCAACTTGCTGTTCTAACAAATTTAAACGAGCTTTTTTTGTTGTTAATTCTTCCTCTAATACATATTTTTTCCGGAAGTCTTCTTCAGTTTTAGCTTTAACAGTTTGAAGAAGATACCTTCTCTTTTGTTCAAACTCTTTTTGTTGCATAATGAGCTGCTCGATATGCTGATGCGCTACTTTATGCTGCCTTATAAGATCTTTTATTTTTTCCTCATCAGCTGTAACTTCTTTAAAAAATTGTTTTATTCCTTCAATTAGCTGCATATTACTATTCCAGTCAACAAAAATAACCGGCTGCAAATAACTGATAGATTCTTTCCACTCAATTATTTCACTTTCCATCTGGCTTAATTGTGTTTGTTTTTCATAAATACTGTTTGCTTTTTCTCTTATTGCTTCGAAAATATCCGTTTCTTGCATCAATTCGCTTGTTGAATACTCTAGTGGATAACCACATACTTGTTTCCATGATCGAAATTCTTTTTCAATATGAAGTTGTTGATTTTCAGCGTCTTCATATTGAGCCTGTTTCTCGTTTAATTCAAGAATGACTTGATCAATTTCTGCAAGTTTTTCTCGCCATTGTTTTCGAATTTCCGTTTGTTGAATATATTCTTCAAATGAATACGAAGTCTCTCTAATCTCTTCTATTTTATTTGGTATTTTAGTTTTTTTAACGATTGACCAAATACTATAGAGTAGGAGGCCTAAACCAGCAGTTGTAAGAACTAAACCAATTCCATTAGACATATACAGGCCTAAAATACTTATCATTAACCCGACAACTAGGTTGATGAGTTTTCCTTTACTTAATTTTTTCTCACTTTGCTTATCTACTTTATTATACGCACGTAGATCAGGATTATTTTTTTCTAGTTGATCTTCTACTTTTTGATAGGTTTGATTATCCCATAGTCTTTTTTCTAATTTATCTAGTTGATTTCCTAAAGATTCTTGCTGGAAGTTCAAAAACGCTATACGTTCTGTTAGTTGTTTTATTCTTTGCTCAACTTGAGCTTGTTTGACTTGTAAATCATTTAATTTAAACCGACTTTCCTCAGTCATAACAGCTGGTATAGCTTGTTGTTCCTCTAGACCTAATTGTTGTTTTTCACGTAAAAATTGGTGTTGTGTAGCCAAAATGGTTTCTTTAATAAAAGTAGTTTCTTGTAACTTAGCTTGGATATGATCCAGATTTTCCATCAATTGGATCATTTCATCTCTATGTTCAATAAACACTTTAAGTTGCCTTGTTTCCTCTGTTTTATCTCTAAGATAATGCACTTTTTCTTGCTGTTGCGTAATGGTTAATTTAAGTTGATTTATTTCTTGATTGTAATGATTGAGCTGGTACAATCCATCTTTCGGCAATTCTTCCAGCTGTTCCTTTTTTATTTGATGCTGAATGTCTTGCATCTCACTAAAAAGTACCCAATTTGATTCTAATTGGTTTAACTTAAATACTTTATTTTCATAATGTGTCCGTTGTTCTCGTAGGCTGATCAACTCTTTTTCAAGATTATCTTTTTCAAGCAGCCAATTCATGTACTGACTATTCTTTTCTTTTGCTAGTTTTACTTGCTTCCTTTTTGCTTCAACATCGGCCATTTTTTTATTAATAACGGTCACTCGTCCATTGGGCTTAAACAACTTGCTCGCTTCCGTTTGAAATTTATCTGCAACCTTTAACAACTGTTCGTTCCCAATTGTTCCTACACTTAAAAAATAACGATTCAATTTTTCACGATTTAATTGTTGGACTTTTTGAAGACCCGCTAAATTAAAAGAAAATAACGCTTGATAAGTTGTCTTATCAAGCCCAGATAATATTTTTTCAAGCCATTCTTCGCCACCTGTTTCTCCACTAGCAAAAGTTACCGTAACCGTGCCGTTTGCTTTTCCTCGTACACGCTCAATTTGAACATCCCCATATTGTGTACCAGTTAAAAAGAGCCTTCCTCCGTATTGGCTGCTACTCTTAGGTTCATATCTTAGCTCAGAACTCATCTTAGAAGGAAATCCAAAAAGAACACTGTGAATAAACGACATTAAAGTTGTTTTTCCAGCTTCATTTTCTCCATAAAACAATTGCAAGTTAGTTATATCCTCGATTTTGTGGTCTACCCATTTTCCATAACCATATATTTCCATTGATTTAATCTTCAAGGTCATCACTTCTTTCAAATCCAAGTTGATTGCGAACCAACTCTTTAGCATCTTTTACAATTTTTTTTCGGTAATTTTCTTCACGTGTTTCCACAACTTCTTCCATTCCTGGGAAATCAAAAAGAGCATTCGTTATTTCATTAAATAAACTTTCTTTTTCAATTTCTTTCTGAATTTGTTCCCATTCATTTGGAAAAATCTTTTGGATAGCTGGTATCCGATTTTCAACTACTGTCTGCAATTCTATTTTGTGGACCCATACGAAAGTATCTGTTTTTGGAATTTGTTGTAAGGCTTCTAATAATTCACCTTGATTGATTTTTTTTAGGACTCCTTCAAGCAAATTCTCACTATCCACTAAATGAATGGAAAGGAATAGACTATAGAAATCATTTTTTTGTTCTTCGATAACAGTCTTCAAGACTTTGTAAAGCTCATCTAAACTCTTGATTTCTTTAATTGAAAGGTCAATTGTCTTCCATTGAATCGTTGAAGTCGGTCTAAATTCCATTGACACTCCAGATTCAGTCAAGCTTACTAATTCAAAACCTTTTTCTCCACTTTCCTTGCTGCTTCTACCTTGAGTATTTCCAGGATAGATGACAGGTGGATTTTCAGCTAACTGTTGTCTCTTATGAATATGACCTAAGGCCCAGTAATCATATCTCTTACTTCTCAACTCTCCTAATGAGAATGGTGCATAGTTTCCGTGTTCTGAATCTAAGCCTTCAGAGAAGCCGTGTAACAGTCCAATATGATACTTTGCATGTGGATATTTTTCTGGATACTCCTTAATTTTTCGTTCAAGGACCCATCTTTTATCGTAACTAAAACCACTAATGGCGACCTGATCCTTTTCCGTTGTCGTATACCACTTTGTTTCCACTGTTTCTGTAAATAAAACGACATTTTCGGGCATTTCTAAGTGTAACCCAGTATTTTCTATGTAATCATGATTTCCATGTAATAGATAGACTGGTATTTCAGCTTTATTCAATCGTTCCATTTCATTTCGTAAATATGCTTGAGCTTTCACACTACGCTCATCATTATCATAAATATCTCCAACTAGGCAGATAAAATCCACCTTTTCTTGTATCGCACTATCCACGATTGTAGTCAAAGCTGAAAAAGTAGATAAATAAATAGCATTCCAAATAAAATCAGGTAACGTTTTTAAGCCAATAAAAGGGCTATCCAAATGCAGATCAGCTGCATGAATAAATTTAACCATCGTATCCACTCTTTCCTTTCTTTTTATAGCCTCCAGCTTATGAAGGGCACATACGTTCCTTTAATATCAGAAAAAAAAGAACTCACTACTCTTTTATACTAGTGAGTTCTTTTTTGCCCTCTATTGCTTAACCTTGGTAAACATCTTGAACAGGTTTCATAATGATGCGGTTTAAATCTTCGATCAATGTGCTTAAACGTTGTTCAGCTTCCATCAATTCTTTGATAACATCATTTTCTCCAGAAGTTTGAGCTAAGTTTTGAGCTTCAGCGATTTCTTCTTCAGTAATTTGTTCACCTGACATTTGTTTTTGTTGTAATTTAATTTGAACTTCTTGGAAGTCAAAGTACATTTTGCTAGCTGCTTCGTCTTTTTTCACTTCATCAAAAGCTGCTACTAAAACAGTGTATTCTTCACTATCTCTTAATTCTTTTTCTAAAGCGTTGGCTGTATCATAAATATTTGTACTCATAATATACTTCACTCTCCAATTCAAATAATGGTTTCATCTTAATAACTATATCATTTCACGCATTATTTTTCCAATATTCTCATCTAAATCACTAACTTTTTTTCTATTGCGTCACTTTATTTTTAAATTGATCAAGCAAGTTTCCAATTTTGTCTTTAACAATATCCGAACCTTCCTTTACTTTTCCGCCAATTGAATCAATTGTGTCTTTTACACCTTGTTTCCAGTCATTAGAACCTGCTTCATTTTCTGCTTCTGCAGCAACAATTTCTTGGGCACTCTCTGTATTGAAAGCTGTTAGTTCAGTGTATGGAAGAATATTCTCCATTTGTTTTTTAAACAAAGGTCCTACACCAGTGGAACTACCTGTTGTCATATAATGTTCTTCATCAGTTGGGTCAAATCCCATCCAAGTTGCAACTACAATATCAGGTGTATAACCAACTGTCCATTGATCCGTTGTACCACCCTCATCATTAAATGTTACTTCTGTACTCCCAGTTTTTCCAGCTATCGTATAACCAGATGGTTTATTATTTTGTGCTGTACCATTTGTAAAGACGCCCATCAGCATGCTCGTCATTTGATCTGCAACTTCTGGAGTAGTCACTTTTTTCATTTCGGGTTCTGTGTTATCAACAATGACTGCGCCTGTGGCATCAACGATTTTAGTAATGAAATGTCCTTCACTCATCACACCGCCATTAGCGAACGTTGTATAGGCACTCGCCATTTGAAGAGGAGAGACTCCTTTACTTAATCCACCTAGAGCTAGCCCTAGATATTCATCCCCTTCAGTTCCTTCTGTTAGAGGAATACCGAAATCTTCAACTTTTTTAAATCCTTTGTTTAACCCGATTTCATTTAGAAGCCAGACCGCTGAGGTATTCTTACTCTCTGCCAATGCTTGATACATCGGTACTTCTCCTTCATACTCATGGTCAACATTTTCAGGAGTATACTTATCTTTTCCATAAGAAATTGGCTCATCAACTAACATTGAATCAATGGTGTATCCTTGCTCTAAAGCAACAGTATAAACAGCTAATGGTTTGATGATAGAACCCGGTTGTCTAACCATTTGAGTCGCATAATTAAAGCCTCTAAATGTATGTTCTTTTCTCCCCCCAAAGATGGCGAAAACTCCTCCAGTCTCAGGATCTAATGCAACAGAACCACTTTCTAACAACGTTCCATCTGCTGCATTTTGGAATAAGTAATCATTTTCATAAGCTAAATCCATTGCGCGTTGGTAATCCTGATTTAATGAGGTATAAATTTTATACCCTTTGTTTAAGATTTGTTCTTCACTTAAATCATAAGTGTAAATAGCTTCATTTACTACTGCATCAAAGTAAGAAGGGTATTGATATCCTTCTTTTTCTGAGTACGCATCAACTAGTGTTAACCCTCCAGCTTTTGTAGTGTCTACTTCTTCTTGAGTAACAATCTCGTTTGTTGCCATTAAGTCCAAAACAACGTTTCTTCGTGAAATAGCATTATCATAATCATCAATAGGATTATAATTTGTAGGTGCCTTCAACATACCGGCTATTGTAGCGGCTTCTGATAAAGTTACTTCTGCTGCAGATTTCCCAAAGTATTTTTGAGAAGCATCTTCGACTCCCCAAACACCATTTCCAAAATAAGAATTATTGAGATACATTTCTAGTATCTCATCTTTTGTATAAACTTTTTCAATTTCGATAGCTAAAAAAAGTTCCTTTAATTTCCGAATAAATGTTTGATCCAATGTCAGATAAGCATTTTTAGCTAATTGCTGAGTGATTGTGCTCCCGCCTCCGACAATATTCCCGCCATTGATAACGTAACCAACCGCCGCTCTGGCAATTCCAATTGGATCAAATCCTGAGTGTTTGTAAAAGCGTTTGTCTTCAGTCGAAATGACGGCTTGTTCAATCGAGTCAGATATATTATCAACAGAAATAAACGTTCCTTTTTGTGAGTATAAGGTTCCAGCTTCTTCATTATTGACATCATAGATCGTTGTTGTTTGTTCTAGACCTGCTTTTAACGTAGAGACATTTGCTGTTTTTGCTAAGTACAACAAATAAACACTTGCAACTAAAGAAACAGTTAATATGACCAAAAGGATAATTTTATTTATATGGTATTTTTTCCAAATTCGTTGTCGTATTTTATGGAACTTTAGTAGATACGGTTTTGCCCATTTCCAAAAATTGAGCAAAGTTTTTTTTAACTTCTCTAAAAAAGAAGATTTATTCATTCGCATTCATTCCTTATTCTTTTTATTCTAAATCGTTCTTTATTATACTTAGTGTAGCAAATCAATAATAAAGACACATCCTCCTTAAGTAGGATATGCCTTCATTGACCAATTGTTTTTTTTCGCCATTTTACTTAGTTTTTACTACTTTTTTCTTTATCATTTTACCATATTGATGTAGAGTAAAGTTAAAGACTTTATTAAAATGGAAAAATTGACTGTTTTTTTAATACTAGTTTTAAAAAAAAGGATGAGGTGAGACCTTGGGACAGAAAATAGAATAAAGGTATTGATTCATCAAAAGGGTAGTTTTAGCTATTCAACTATTTCTTTTGGTCTTTTTTCACCTTGTATTTCAGCCTCATCCTGAGGAACTTACTATTAATGACCATTGAACTACTCTTTGTATGATGAACTATTTATAAACATGACTTATTGCAAACAACACTACAAGGAGGTGAAGTCTACGTTATAACTCTAGCGTAGACAATAATTTGTCAATTACAACTGGAATCATTGCATTCTTTATTATTTTATTTATCGCAGCTTTATTCGTGATGTCAGAATTCGTACTAGTACGCATTCGCCCTTCAAGATTGGATTACTTAATTGAAAATGGCGACAAACGTGCAATACTTTTAAAAGAAATGACACAAAAACTAGATACGTATCTCTCAGCAACTCAATTAGGAGTAACCATTACTTCATTAGCCATTGGTTGGTTAGGTGACCCTACTTTTGGGCGCTTGTTTACTCTTTTATTCTCATCATTTGATATTCCGTCTTCTGTATCAACGATTGCTTCAATTACTTTATCTTTTATTATTTTAACCTCTCTTCAAGTTATTATTGGGGAGTTAGTACCTAAAAATATTGCCATCAATAAAACGGAACAAATTGGTCTATTTATTGCTAAACCACTACAGATATGGTTCCGTATCATGTATCCTTTAGTTTATATATTGAATCGAATCGCAAATGGTATTTCACGCCGACTCGGCATGAAAAATATCAGTGAACCCGAAGAAGGAGTTTCTGAAGAAGAACTTCGTATCATTATGGGTGAAAGTTTAAAAAGTGGCGAAATCAATCGCGATGAATATCAATTCGTAGAAAATGTATTTGCATTTGATGATCGAATGAGTCGTGAAATCATGGTGCCTCGTACTGAAATGGTGACTGTATCGACCTCAATGACTTTGAGAGAGATAGCTCAATTGGTAAGTAAAGAACGATTTACACGTTACCCGGTTATCAAAGATGGCGATAAAGATATTGTATTAGGAATTATAAATACAAAAGAAATATTCGCTGTTTATGTAGATGCCGTGGAAGCAAAATTATCTGAAACCTTTAGCTTTGCTGAATACATTAGACCCATCATTTCGGTTATTGAAACAATTCCTATTAAAGAGCTTCTAGTAAAAATGCAAAAAGAGAGAAATCAAATTGCTGTTCTTGTAGATGAATACGGTGGAACCAGTGGAATTATTTCAATGGAAGATATCGTTGAAGAAATTGTTGGTGATATTAGCGACGATTACGAAGTTGTTGGTGAGCCAGAAATCAAGAAAATTGGCGACCATCACTACCGCGTTAGTGCTAGGATGTTGATTGATGATGTAAATGACATTTTTGGTCTTTCCATCGAAGAAGAAGATGTCGACACCATCGGCGGCTGGATGATGAATCAAAAATACGATATTTCCATCGATGAAGAATTAACTTTTAATAATTACATCTTTAAAGTTATTAAGTCAGGAAATGGTACCCTTGAAGTTATAGATGTTATAAAAAAGACCCCTCAAGTTGCTATGAATGAAATAGACTAACTTTTAGATTTCAGGATAGATAAAAAGAGCCTAGATTGATTAATCTAGGCTCTTTTTATTATGTGCTTTCATTTATCTATTTTTATTGGCTTTGTTCAGCAACATGAATCAATTCATGAATGATTTGGTCTACTTCACGTAGATCTTTTGCGTTAGCTCCACTAGCTAATGGATGACCGCCACCATCATGTTTTTTGGCTACTTCATTAATTACTGGTCCTTTAGACCGCAAACGGCAACGGAAATGTCCATCCGGCTGTTCAACAAATATCCCCCATAAAACGACTTCTTCAAGTGCACTAGGTAAGGAAACCACTGCAGAAGTTTCAGCATCTGTTAACCCAAATTGATCCAAGATCGTCTTAGTAAGAACGACTTTTCCTACACCAGATGGATGAATTTCTATATTTTGTAAAACATAACCTGAAAGATGTGCCACTTTTCGCGACATAGCATTCATTTTCTGATTGATTTCATCCGGTTTAAAAGAAAACTCCATTAAGTCGGCAACAATGCGCATAGTTTTAGGCGTAGTTGCAGGGTATAAGAAACGACCTGTATCTCCAACAATACCTGCATACAATAATCTAGCAGCTGTAGTTGTCATCTTCAGTGTTTCTTTTTGTTGAAAACAGAAATCAGCAATTATTTCACTAGAACTGCTGGCTTTTGTATCCACTAAAGCAATATCTCCATAAGCATCATCATTGGGGTGATGATCCATTTTAACTAAGTACTTTCCTTGATTGTATCGTTCATCGCTAATACGGGGTGTATTTGCCGTATCTGTTACAATGACCAAAGCTTCTTGATAATCTTCATCTAAAACATTATCCATTTGAGTTAAATAGCTTAAATCGCCCACTGGTCCGCCTGCTTTTAAGACCTTTTTAGTTGGAAAACTAGCTTTTATAATTTCTGCTAATCCTCCTTGAGACCCTAACGCATCTGGATCAGGATTTTTGTGTCTATGAACAATAATGGTTTCTGATTCTCTAATTTTTTCAAGTATTTGATTGTATAAGTTTATAGCCATTCTTTCTCTCCTTTAACTTCTTTGCATCAATTGACATACAACAGTTGCTTTTGCTACTAAAACCGTATCGGTGTAAACCTCAATATCCAATTTAGCGGTTCTTCTGCCAATTTCAAAGACACTCGGTCTAATTTCTATTTCACTTCCGAGTTGGACCAATTTCAAATAATACAGATTCATTTGTTCCACCATAGCATTTTTCTTTTGGTAAACAACCAAGGTATTTTTTGTTACGGTAGAAATCACTTCACTCAACAATCCAAATGAGAGTGTCCCAACATTATCAGTCATTTGCGGTGTCACTTTAAATTTATAATAAGGGATTTTAGAAGACCTTTCTTCTGAAGAAGTTGTTAAAACCTCTATATTTTCATTTACTTGATCAGACAATGTGTCTCCCATTTGTGGCTGTCGCTGAGATGATTGCATAGCTTTCATGACATCTTGACGTGAGACAATACCAATAAGTGTTAAATCATCTTCAACGATAGGCATCACTTCCAACCCATCCCAAATCATTAAATGGCCCACACTTGCTACACTCATGTGTGTTTTGGCAAATGTAGGATTTTTTGTCATGACTCGTTCAATGCTGACATGATCCTGTTTACCAATAATATCTTTAGCGGTAACCATCCCAATTAAACGCCCTTTTTTATTCACAACAGGGAAACGCGTATGGTGGCTTTCATCATTTAATTTCCGATAATCTAGAACGACTTGATTAGCTGTTAAATACAGCGTTTTATCAGCTTTTGTATAAATATCATCAACGAGCATAATTTCTTTTTTTATGAGTTGGTCTGTAATTGCTCGGTTGATCAAAGTTGCTACCGTAAAAGAATCATATGTTGTACTTAGTACAGGCATTTTCAATTTATTGGCTAATAAGATAATATTTTCATTTGTTTTAAAGCCACCTGTAATCAAGACTGCCGCACCACATTCAAGGGCCAACTTCTGTGCATTTTCACGATTCCCTACTATCATCAAGGAACCAGGTGTAATGTATCGCATCATTGCCTCTTCCGTCATTGCACCAATGATAAACTTGCTTAAATCTTTATCTAGTCCTTCTTCACCGCCCAAGATATCGCCGTCTATAATTTTTACGACTTCCCCATAAGTCAATGTTTCGAAAGTCTCTTTCATTTTACGCTCAATTCGAATTGTTCCAACTCGTTGAATTGTTGAAACCAATCCATCATTTTGTGCGTCTTTAATAGCACGGTAGGCTGTTCCTTCACTGACATTTAAATTTTTTGCAATTGACCGAACTGAAATTTTTTCTCCAACCGGTAATGTTTCAATGTACGTGATGATCTGATCGTGTTTAGTAGTCATTCATTTGCCTCCATACTACATATAAGATAAATCGATTACTTCTCCAATTTTCAAAGCTAAACCTTGATTTTCAGACAAGCTTGTGCAAAACTCTTCTGCATTCTGTTCAATGAGTGGAAACGTATTATAATGAATAGGAACAACTTTTTTAGCTTGGATATAACTTGCAGCAATGATAGCATCTTCTGGTCCCATAGTATAATTATCTCCTATAGGTAAAAAGGCTACATCTATTGTTTTATAGGCACCGATTAATTTCATATCTGTAAACAATGCTGTATCACCAGCATGATAAATTGTTTGATCGTCCGCACTAAAAATAATACCAGCAGCAAGGCCCAAGGTAACAGCTTCTCCCTCTACTTCATATGATGATCCATGAATAGCAGGCGTCATCTTAACTTCACCAAAATCAAATTGATGTCTCCCACCCATTTGCATGCCATGTGTTTCAAAGCCTTTCTTTTCAAAAAAAGACGCTATTTCTACATTTGCAACAATTAATGCTCCTGTTCTTTTAGCAATAGGCTCCGTATCTCCGATATGGTCACCATGTCCATGCGTTAAAATAATCACATCTGCTTGAACTGTATTGGGGTCTAAATCACTTTTAGGATTTCCGGTAATAAAAGGATCCATTAAAATAGTCATTCCTGAATCAGTCAATAATTGTAAACAAGATTGTCCGTGCCAAGAAATTTTCATCTTATTACTCCCCTTTCGTTCGTTGAAACGAACTCTCGATAGAATAATTTTATTATACAGTTGTCAAAAATAGAATGCAATTAGTCTTGTTATATAACAAAACTCAATAACCGGTTTCTTTATCCCATAATGGCAAGACAATATTTTCATAGGCTAAAGGATCTAAGTTAGTTATTGTTATCCCAAGTAATCGTATCCCTCTATCCAGCACTCCAATTTCATCCCATAGGTTTTGAGCATGAAAGAATATTTCTTCCCCATCTTTCACATAATTAGGTAACGTTAGTCGTTTTGTAGCTGTCTCAAAATTTGAATACCTCACCTTTAATACCACTGTTTTCCCGTGTTTCTGATTTTTTTGAAGTGAGATTTGCACTTTATTTGCGATAAATCTTAATTCGCTCAAAACTTCTTGTTCGGTTGTAAGATTTTTTCCATAAGTTAACTCTCTGCCAACTGACTTTCTTTCACGACTTATTCGAACAGGTGAATTATCGATTCCTCTGACTTTACGGTAAAGAGAATATCCCATTCTGCCAAACTTTTGAATCAGTTCCATTTCATTTTTTTGAAATAAATCTTCTCCCGTATAAATAGAAAGGTCATGCATTTTTTCAACAGTCTTTTTTCCCACACCATAAAATTTTTCAATGGGTAGGTTCCGTAAAAAGTCTAGTGCTTCATCAGGTGGGATAACGGTTATTCCAGCAGGTTTATGGTAATCAGAAGCTAATTTTGCAATAAACTTGTTGTAGGATACTCCAGCTGAACTAGTTAATTGAACTTCTTGCCAGATATCTCGTTGAATGAGCTTGGCAATATAAGTTGCACTCGTTAGGTTCTGTTTATTTACAGTTACATCTAAATAGGCTTCGTCTAAAGAAAGAGGTTCAATCGTATCGGTGTAACGCTCAAATATAGACCGAACTTCTGCAGAAATTTCGCGGTATAAGTCATAATGTCCAGAGATAAAATTTCCGTGTGGACATAGTTCGTATGCTTTTTGGGCACTCATTGCAGAATGCACGCCATACTTGCGCGCTTCATAATTAGCTGTAGCTACGACCCCTTTTCCCCCTGTTTCTTTTGGATGTCGTGCGATAATAACGGGCTTCCCTTTTAAATCAGGATTTTCTCGTTCCTCTACTGAGGCAAAAAAGGCGTCCATATCAATGTGTATAATTTTCCTTGTTGTGTCTCTCTTAGGTTCATCAAATCTTAATACACCAATGTCCATCCTCTTTCACCTCCTTCACCCTTATTATAAGGGAACGTATATTCTGAATCAAGATTTATAAGTTTAGCGCATTGAATTGATTTTTTCTCATCTTCGTTAAAATTAGATAGCAAAAATGCAAAAAAGGTCTAAGACTCTCGTCCAGACCTTTTCTAACTTTTAGTTCAAATGATTAATTTCTAACGCCTTTTTTAATGTTTTTTTCTGTCTTTTTTTACGATGGATCTCATAGATGAATCCTTTTTTAGGAGAAAATATAAAAATTAAGATAAAGGTTAGACCAGTAACAACTGCAATCATACCCGCAATGGAAACGTCAAAGTACATAGATAGTTGAAAACCAATCAGACTATTTACAGCTCCTAAAGCAGCACTGATTCCTAACATATAACTTAACCGATTTGTTAACAGGTACGCTGAAACTGGGGGTCCTACCATAAACGCTACCACCAATATTGATCCAACTGCCTCGAAAGCCCCTACTGCTGTTACGGACACCAATGACATCAGCGCGTAATGCAGCAAGATAGGAGAAAACCCTAACGACGCTGCCAACAAAGGATCGAATGAAGTCAATTTTAGTTCTTTGTAGAAAAAACCTATGAACAATAGCAATAGGATAAGGATAGCAGACATTGAATATATAGCCTGTGGACCTACATCAATTCCAAAGAGTATCAAACGATCAAAAGGGGCAAAAGCTAATTCCCCTAATAACACTGAATCTGTGTCTAAATGTACATCTCCAGCATATCGGGTAATGAGAATAATAGCGATACTAAACAATAATGGAAAAATGATTCCAATAGAGGCATCTTTATCCAATAATTTTGTTTGATGAATCAATTCAGTCAACCAAACTGTAAGAATACCTACAAATGCTGCACCTACAATCAGTAATGGCGAATTTAAATCTTGGGTAATAAAGAATGCTACTACAATACCCAACAAAATCGTATGTGTAATGGCATCTGTCATCATAGCCATCCCTCGAATGACCAGAAAAACTCCTGGCAGTGCACAAGCAACAGAAACTAAAACTGCAATGAGTTGTATTTCAAAAACAGGGTTCATACTTATCCACCTTTCTTTAATTGAGATGCAAATTCTTTTTTACGTTGATTATTTTTCATCATTTTCCAAATAATCCCTCTACTTGGAGCGAAAAGAATACTGATCAACACAATTGAACTGATGATTAAAACAATCGTTGGTCCTGTTGGAATTTGTTGCCCTAATGAACTGATCATCGTTCCAATGATTCCAGAAATACATCCAAAAACTGCTGCTAACCCTACCATAATGGATAAATGATTTGTCCATTGTCTGGCTGCTACGGCTGGTCCAATTAAAAGAGAACTCATCAAGATAACTCCAACTGATTGTAGTCCCATCACGATAACGATCACCGTTAGAGTAGCCAACAGACTATTCATCCAATAGACTGGTAATCCAATACTAGTAGCAAATGACTGATCAAAAGCCATTAATTTAAATTCTTTCCAGAATGCGATTACCACGATCAATAACACGGCTCCTACTAAGAACATAATTCTGACATCTCGTTCTAAAAGAGTAGACGATTGTCCAAAAATAAATTTTTCCAAACCAGCTTGATTAGAATTTGGGCTCTTTTGGATAAAGGTCAGCAAAACTAAACCAAGACCAAAGAAAACGGCTGTTGTTAACGCTAGTGCACTATCGAATTTGACTTTAGAGTGTTTAACGATGACCATGATCAACCAAGTAGCCAACAAGCCTGAAATAAGTGCCCCAAGCAACAAAATTTCCATTTGCTTATTTGAGGTAAGAATAAATGCTAGACAAATTCCTGGCAGTGCTGCATGACTTACCGCATCTCCAAGTAAGCTTTGTTTACGTAAAACAGCAAAACTTCCGATAACTCCACTTAATAAACCTAAGATACTCGAACCGAAAACGACTACTTGAAAAGTATAATCAAAGAAAAGAGCACTTAGTACATCCATTTACTCTTCCTCCCATGGTTTTGTTTGATTTTGACGATAAGTTTTGGCAATCAATTCTTTAGTAAAGGTTGTTTCAATTGGTCCGCTTCCAATCAATTCACGATTGATCAAAATAACTTCATCAAAGTATTCAGGCACAGTTTGTAAATCATGGTGAACAACGACAATCGTTTTCCCCTCTGTTTTCAATTCTTTTAGTAATTGAATAATAATTTTTTCTGTTTGCGCATCTACACCTTGGAAAGGTTCATCCATTAAGTAAATCTCCGCTTCTTGAACCAATGCACGGGCTAGAAAGACACGCTGTCTTTGTCCACCAGATAATTGACTAATTTGTTTATCTTTGAAATCAACCATACCTACTTTTGCGAGCATCTCATTTGCTAAGGCTTTATCTTTCTTTTTAGGCCTTTTAAACCAACCTAAATGACCATATCTTCCCATCACAACGACATCTAAAACCGTTGTTGGAAAATCCCAATCCACACTTCCATTTTGAGGTACATATGCAACTAAATTTTTATTTTTTCCGTAATTTTCATCTTTTGTTTGTTCAAAAGTAAAATCTACTTCACCAGCAATTGGCTTGATTAAATTGATCAAAGATTTGATAAGTGTAGATTTACCCGCACCATTTGGTCCAACTATAGCTGTTAATGTGCCTTTAGGAATATTTACTGAAATATTCCACAAAACCGGTTGTGCTTCATAAGCTACAGTTAGTTGATTTAAGCGTATTGCAGTCTTTTTTTCTATTTGTTCATTCTCCATGCTTTATGCACTCCAGTCTCTTTGATTTATTTCAACGCATCAACAATGGTATCTACATTAGATTTCACTGTTTTTATATAAGTTTCGGTGTCGTTTGCTTCATCTCCAAGAGAATCCGAGTAAAGTTCTCCGCCGATTTCAACTTCAAAGCCTTTTGCTTTAGTAGCTGCCTGTAAAGATTCAATGGTTCTTGTTGGAACAGAAGACTCAATAAAAATAGCTTTTATACCATTGTCTACAATATAATCTGCTAATTGGCTGATATCGCCTGTCCCTGCTTCAGCATTTGTGTTTAATCCTTGAAGCCCAATAACGTTAAATCCATATCCTTCACCAAAGTAACTAAAGGCATCATGAGCTGTTACTAAAACACGATCATCTTCTGGTATTTCATTTACACGATTGGTTACATATTGGTCTAACTCTTCCAATTCAAGCAAATAACTTTCTAAGTTTGATTGATAACTTGTTTCATTTTTAGGATCCGCAGAGATCAATCCTTTAGATACTTCTATTGCTGATTTTTTCCATAGACCTACGTCAAACCAAATATGCGGGTCAATGGAAGTACTGCCTTCTCCAGCAGAGAGAACATCATCTTCATTTAAACCATCTTCTAAAGCAATAACGGTTTTTTTCTGTTCTTCTAGTCCTTGAAATATTTCACCCATTTTCCCTTCAAGTTCTAGTCCATTGTAAGCTACTACATCTGCAGACTGCATATAAATGACATCTCTTGCACTTGCTTTATACAAATGAGGATCTACCCCCGCAGACATCAGTCCGGTCACATCAACATGTTCCCCACCTATTTCTTTTAATAAATCGGTTAACATAGTCGTTGTGGCTACGACTTGTAACTTATCTGAATCCTGATCTGACCCAAAACTATAACAACCTGTTAGAAAAATAAATGCAATAAACAGTGAACTTAAAAGAGTGCGCTTAATAGTTTTCATCTTTTTCCTACTTTCTATGCCATTTCAATAAAAATACTCGTAGCAGCTTTATAACTGATTGCTAGCTGCTTACCTTCTGATTCAAGTATAATAGGTCCTTCATAAGCCCCTATATCCATTATTTTATATATATCGCCTATGTTAACTTCTAATGAAGCTAAATAATCCAACAATTCTTTCTCATCAGCGACTCGTTTGATCTTAACCACATCATAAACTTGTTTATCTACTAGATTTGGAAGTGTTTTTTCATCGATGATGCCTTTTTCAGTTGGAATCATTCCTCCATGAGGACAAACAGTGGGGAAATTTAAGTAATGATCTAATTTCCTTGCTAACTCAACGGAAGTAACGTGTTCTAATACCTCAGCTTCTTCATGAACCTCATTCCAGGCATATCCTAAATGACTAACTAAAAAAACTTCCCACAAGCGATGCTTTCTTACTAAAGCACTTGCTTTTTGAAGGCCCTCTGGGGTTAATTGAATCCCTTGATAAGGAACATGTTCAACAAATCCTCCTTTTAACAATTTGGTCACCATTTCGCTGACAGATGCAGCAGATACCTTTAGCCCTGCAACGAGTTCTTTATTGGTTACTTTTTTAGTTGTACCACCAAGTTCATAAATCATTTTCAAGTAATCTTCTTTATTTGGCGTCATAGTTTTCTCCTAACATATTTTTTAGGTTTATCCTTTTAAGTACTGTAGATAAGATAATCTAATTGGATTATCTTTTTTGACCTGTTATTTGGAGCCCTAACAGCATCCAATCACATTTTTTAGGCTTACCTAACTTATATTAAAAGTATACCTTGATTTTTTTTTTTTGCAAGTCCTTTAGCCAACTAATTGCATTTTGAATACAAAAAAGAAAAGCTAAGGCAATTTGCCTTAGCTTTTCTTTTTTGTTCTTAATGTATTTCTTCAAATGCATCAATAATAATTTGTTTCAACTCACTAATTAAGGGTTGTTTTGGATTAGCTGTGGTACATTGATCTTCAAATGCTAATTCTGCTAACTGATCAACTGTATCATATAAAGTTTCAGAAGTTACACCTTGACCTTTCAAGCTCATATCAATACCAACATCTTTTCCTAATTTATTGATTTCTTGGACCAAAGATTCTACTAATTCTTCTGTAGTGTTCCCTTTAAATCCTAAGAAACGAGCGATTTCAGCATAATCTTCATGTGCATGGAAATATTCATATTTTGGAAACAAAGCATGTTTTGCTGGATCTTTTGCATTGTATCGAATAACATGAGGCATCAAGATTGCATTTGTACGTCCATGAGGAATGTCATATGCTGCGCCAATTTTATGTGCAATTGAATGGTTGATTCCTAAGAATGCATTTGCAAATGCCATCCCTGCCATAGTTGAAGCATTATGCATTTTTTCTCGTGCTTCTTCTGTCCCATATTCATATGAATTACGCAAATTCTCAAACACAAGTTTGATTGCTTGGAGGCTAAGCCCTTTTGTATAATCACTAGCCATTACTGAAACATAAGATTCAATCGCATGTGTTAAAACATCCATACCTGTGTCAGCTGTAACAGATTTCGGAACACTCATCACAAACTGAGGATCAATTATTGCTACATCCGGAGTAAGTGCATAATCTGCTAGTGGATATTTCACATGAGTTTCACTATCTGTTATAACTGCAAAAGGTGTCACTTCAGAACCTGTACCAGAGGTTGTCGGTATGCAAACAAACTGTGTTTTTGTTAGATTTGGAATTTTATAAGTTCTTTTGCGAATATCTAAAAACTTCTGTTTAGCTCCAAAGAAAATTGTCTCAGGTTTCTCATAGAACAACCACATTCCTTTTGCAGCATCCATTGCTGAACCTCCACCAATAGCAATAATCGTATCTGGTTGAAAACGAATCATAGCTTCTGTTCCAGCTTTAACAGTCTCTGTAGAAGGATTTGGCTCTACATCTGAAAAAATTTCAATTTGAACTTTATTTGTTCGCTTCATTAGCTCTTGTACTACTGTATCTGCATAGCCAAATTGCACCATACCAGGATCGCAGACTAGAAAAACACGTTCGACATTTTCCATGTCTTGTAAATAAGCCAGAGAATTTTTTTCAAAATAAACTTTTGCTGGTAATTTAAACCACTGCATGTTATTTCTCCGTTTCGCAATTGTTTTAACGTTCATCAAGTTTACTGCCGTAACATTTTTAGAGATTGAATTTTTTCCATACGATCCGCAACCTAGTGTTAATGAAGGAATCATGTTGTTGTATAAATCTCCTATTCCGCCTTGAGCTGTTGGAGAATTCACTAAAATACGACAAGCCTTCATTTCTACTCCAAATTTTTCTGCTAGCGTATCATTTTGAGTATGAATCGCAGCTGAATGACCTAATCCGCCCAATTCTAGCATCTGTTGGGATAAATCAAATGCATGACGAGTAGAATCTGCTTTTATCATTGCAAGTACTGGAGATAATTTTTCGCGAGATAACGGATAATCTACACCAACTCCGTTTATTTCTACTACAATCATTTTCGTTTCTTTTGGTATTTCTATACCGGCAAGTGCTGCAATTTTGTAAGGAGCTTGTCCTACTATTTCTGGATTTACAGCAACTTTTGCTTCATTCATAACAGCATTTTCAAATTTTTCTATTTCGTTTGGTTTAGCAAAATAAATAGAATGTTTTTTAAACTCCTCTTTTACTTCTTGATAAATTTCTTTATCTACAATAACTGCTTGTTCTGAAGCACAAATCATTCCATTATCAAATGTTTTTGAGGCAATGATATCATTGACTGCACGTTTGATTTTTGCAGATTTTTCAATGTAACTTGGGACATTCCCTGGTCCTACTCCTAAAGCCGGTTTGCCAGTGGAATAAGCTGATTTAACCATCGCCGCTCCTCCAGTTGCTAATACGATCGCAACTCCTGGATGCTGCATCAAACTATTCGTAGCTTCCAAAGAAGGGTGCTCGATCCATTGTATACAGTTTTCTGGTGCTCCAGCTTTTATAGCAGCTTCTTTCAAGACAGTTGCTGCGGCTATGGAACATTTTTGTGCACTTGGATGAAAAGAGAAAATAATTGGGTTACGTGTTTTTAAAGCAATTAAAGCTTTAAACATTGTTGTAGATGTTGGATTAGTAACAGGCGTTACACCACACACTACTCCGACTGGTGTGGCTACTTCTATCAATTCAGTTTGACTATCCTTACTAATGATTCCAACTGTTTTATTATCTTTTATAGAATTCCAAATAGATTCTGTGGCAAACATATTTTTAATGCACTTATCTTCATAGATTCCTCTGCCTGTTTCTTCAACTGCCATTTTAGCCAATGGCATATGTTGGTTTAAACCTGCCATTGCCATTTGATGGACAATAAAATCCACTTTTTCTTGATCGAATGTTTCTAAAATACTTAAAGCTTCTTTCCCTTGGTTAACTAAGGTGTCGATTGCATCGGATACACTAACTTGATTGCTTACAGCACTTTTTTTATTTGTTTTGATTTTTTCTTTCATACTAACTTCCATCATTTCAAATCCTCCTAGTATTGTTATCAATTTCACAATTATCATACTTTATTTTTATTTTTTTGTAAAGCAAAATAATGTCATTTGATTAATTTCATTTAAAAACCTTTAAATGAAAGGTTTTTAAACTTTATACATTTCAAACATTTTATTTTCTTAATGTTAAACAATTCACAAATACACTTTAAAAAAAGAGGGACAGCAAATACACTGATTCCTCTTTTTAAAATAAATCATCAAAGTTCATATCTTCAAGTGAAGTAACTTTATAAACTTGGGCTTCTACAGCAGCATAATCTAAGTACTGATTTGGTGTGATTTTCATAATATCATTAATTTGTTGGTAATAGTGTGTTGGTCTTATTCTTTTCCAACAGAAGCTTGTAACGTAATTCCATAAATCTTCTTCGTTTATTTGATGGTAACCCATTTGATTAAATTCTTGCATTTTCAACTTTAACCATGGTTCATACTTAGCATAGTAAGCAAAGGATTCATTGATCAACAGCATGCACTCCTTATCTAAAAACTGTTTTCATTCCCTTTATGTAACTACTACAGAACTTTAAAACAAAATAACATAATTTGTTTTAAAACACAACTATTGCATTAAAAAAGGATGCTACCAGTTTTAGTCTGATAGCACCCTTTAAGTTCTTAAGTGTAACGATTAAAGTTTTTCGTCAGTATTGTTTTCTACTATATCTTGAGGTGGTGTGTTTGTTCCAAGATCTTCTACAGGAGTTGAAACTCCGTTAGTCACTATGCGAGCAATAGCTTTCTTTTCAAATGTTAAAAAGATTCCGTCACAATCAAGTACAACAGTATTATTGGTTGTATTCACTTCATCAATAATCCCATGTAGTCCACCAATTGTTACGACTGAGTCGCCTTTTTTCATAGCATCAAGCATATTTTGTGTTTTTGTAGCAGCTTTTTTTTGCGGGCGAATCATCATAAAATACATCAAACCCATAATCGCAATAAAAGGTACAAAATTAAGAATTAACTCCATTTTTCCACTCCATTCTCCGATTCAATCATCTTTACATTACTTACTTTACCAAACATATAGTCTTTTTACTATCTCTTAAATAAAATTCTTATAAAACCTTTAGAAATTTCTGGCATTTGGTTTATTATAACCATATTCTTCAAAAAAGCTTTCTCTATACTCCAATAAATTATCATCCATAATAGCCTGTCTTACATCTTTCATTACATTTAACAAGAAATACAGATTATGGTAACTAGTCAAACGTAACCCGAATGTTTCATCCGCTTTAATCAAATGACGGATATAAGCTCTTGTATAATTTCGACAAGTGTAGCAATCACATTTATCATCCAATGGTCCAAAATCACGTTCATATTGTGCGTTTTTGATAACCACTCGACCTTTACTGGTCATACATGTCCCATTACGAGCAATACGAGTAGGCAATACGCAATCAAACATATCGACTCCTCTCATGACCCCATCGATCAATGAATCGGCAGTCCCTACGCCCATCAAATAACGCGGTTTATCATCTGGAATAAGAGGTGTAGTATATTCTAGTACTTTATTCATACTTTCTTTTGGTTCTCCAACAGATAACCCTCCTATTGAATACCCAGGAAAATCCATTGAAACCAAGTCACGAGCGCTTTGTTGACGAAGTTCTTTAAATCCAGCACCTTGGATAATACCAAATAAACCTTGACGATCAGGATTTGCATGTGCTTTTAAGCCTCTTTCAGCCCAACGACTTGTTCGTTCAACTGATTTTTTTACATAGTCAAAACTTTCGTCAAAAGGCGGACATTCATCAAAACTCATCATAATATCTGGACCAAGTTTATTTTGAATATTAATGGCTTTTTCAGGAGACAAGAACATTTTCGAGCCATTCAAATGGTTTCTGAAATGAACCCCTTCTTCTTCAATTCTACGCAAATCACTTAATGAAAATACTTGGAATCCGCCTGAATCGGTTAAAATACCTTTGTCCCAATTCATGAACTTGTGTAGTCCACCTGCTTCTTCAACGATATCCTCACCCGGACGTAGCCATAAATGATACGTATTGCTTAAAATAATATTAGCTCCCATTGACTCTAATTCTTCAGGAGCAATACTTTTTACAGTAGCTAACGTTCCAACTGGCATAAACATAGGTGTTGGAAAAGTTCCGTGAGGAGTAATAATTTCTCCTAGTCTTGCACCTGTATGTTTTTCTTTTTTTATCAATCGGTATTTAATTGCTGGTTCTGACATGTTTCTATTCCTACTTTCGTTCTTCTTAGATTACAGATTTATTAACAATTTTTTATTTACAATTCCTTAACGCACGGTTTTTAGTATTAACTCAATAACATCATTCAAATGAATTGTCAGTCCTTGTTCATCCTCTGAGTATTCTTTTCTAGCTTTATCAACTAAAAGACTCATAATAGCACTATTAAACATAAAAATAATGGTTTCATACTGTTGATCCGTTAATGAATGGTCTTTTGAAAACTCTTTTAATTTAGTACACAGTAATTGTTGGATGTATTCTTGTTTATAGTTAAAAATCGATTTTGTTTGTTCATTGCCTACTTCTTTAATCGTACTAAGAACAATTTGGCGATGTCTATCAAAAATATCCGCAATAAAGCGACCGGACTGTTGCATTAAATCCGTTGTATCTTTAAAACTCTGAGAAAAAAATTCATCTACTTCATTAGTAATTTGTTTTGTGTGTTGTTTAAAAGCAGTATCCATTAAAACTTGTTTAGATTGAAAATTTTTAAAAATAGTTGTTTCATTAACTTCAGCTTTTTGTGCGATCATCTTTGTTGTAGTACTTTTATAACCCACATGTGAAACTAAATCTAATGCTGCATCAATTATGCGTTGCTGCGTTTGTGTTAATGCTTCCGCGTTTACATTTGCCACTTAATTATGACCTCCAAATTTACCATACTTTTAAACAAGTATGTACTCACTCAATATAATAGTTTATCACACTAATTTTAGAAAACAAGCTATTTTTTAACTTTAAGACACTTTATTGGTAACCGCTTTCTACTTGTGGTATATTATAGGTGGATAGAGAGACGCTTATATGAGTGAATCAGTTGAATTTCTTTAGTGTTTAGAAGTAGAAGAAGCAAAAAATCAACATTCTGTTTTTAGTTACAAGATTCACTGTCACATTCGTTTAAAAATAAAGCTGTACCTTAAGAAACACAGTAGTTACGATTTTTAAAGGTTTAAAGGCAGTTTAACCAAAGTAGTAAAGAAACTGTATGTCGTTTTAAAAGAAGTTCAAGTAAATGTTTGTTTTTAACTATTCGCTGATTCGCTCCTATCCTCTCTAAAAACCAATAGAAGTTGGCCTGAAAAGCCAACTTCTATTTTTTTTATTCAGCTTAATGGTAAGTCTTTACTTGACAAACATTGCATCTCCAAAACTAAAGAAACGATATTTTTCGTCTACTGCATGTTGATAAGCAGCTAAAACATGCTCTCTTCCTGCAAAAGCACTGACCAACATTACTAATGTTGATTTTGGCAAATGAAAATTAGTTGAAAAAGCATCTACAACTTTAAATGTATAGCCCGGTGATATAAAAATATCCGTCCATCCGCTGTCTGCTTTTATTTCTCCATTAAATTTGGTACCAATCGTTTCTAACGTACGAATAGAGGTTGTTCCTACAGCAACAATTCTACCGCCATTGTTTCGAACAGTCGTTAATTCTGCGGCAGATTCTTCTGTTAATCGATAAAATTCTGAATGCATTTCATGATCTTCAATCGAATCTACACTAACGGGTCTGAAAGTACCGAGACCTACATGTAACGTTAAAAAGATCAATTTTACACCTTTTGATTTGATTTTTTCTAGTAATTCTTCTGTGAAATGCAGGCCAGCTGTAGGGGCAGCAGCAGAACCGTTTTCTTTTGCGTACACGGTTTGATAACGTTCACTATCTTCTAATCGCTCTTTGATGTATGGAGGAAGAGGCATTTCTCCTAATGATTCTAAAACTTCTAAAAAGATACCATCGTAAGAAAAATCAATGATTCTTCCTCCATGAGTTAATTCTTCCATTACAGTCGCAGTCAGTCTTCCATCTCCAAAAGAAATGACATCACCCACTATAGCTTTCTTAGCTGGTTTAACAAGCGTTTCCCATTGATCTTTTTCTGTGTTTTTTAATAACAATATTTCAAGATGTGCGCCTGTTGCTGGTTTTACTCCGTGTAACCGTGCTGGAAGTACACGTGTATCATTCATAACCAGTGCATCACCTTCATTAAGTTCCTCAAGGATATCCGTGAAGTGTTTATCGTCAACCTCTCCAGTTTCTTTATCTAAAATCAATAATTTTGAACTTGAGCGGTTTTCTAAAGGTGTTTGAGCAATTAATTCTTCTGGTAAATCAAAATCAAAATCTTTTGTTGTTAACATAGTCATACTCCTAATCTGTATAAGTAATTGGGTAACCGAGATGAGTGTAGCCCATATGAGTTACAATTCTTCCACGTGGGGTCCGTTGAAGGAAGCCTGCTTGCAACAAATATGGCTCAACCATATCTTCAATCGTTTCAATTTCTTCTCCAATATTAGCTGCAATCGTAGACAATCCAACTGGTCCCCCATGATAATTTTCAATCATCGTTTTTAATAATTTTTGATCAACAAAATCTAATCCTTCTTGATCGATTCGCAGCATCGCCAATGCTTCATCTGCTATTTGTTTTTTTATCACACCATTAGACTCTACTTGAGCATAATCCCTTACACGTTTCAACAAGCGATTTGCTACTCGAGGAGTCCCTCTCGATCGTCTGGCAATTTCGATTGCACCTGATTCGATTATTTCAGTATTAAAGATATCTGCTGAACGCAAAACAATATCACTCAGCTCTTCTACTGTGTAATATTCCATATGCGAGACAATGCCAAAACGGTCCCTTAAAGGAGCTGATAACAATCCTGCTCTTGTTGTTGCACCCACAAGAGTAAAAGGCGGCAACGGGAAGTGAACAGGGTGTGCAGTTGGCCCTTGTCCTACAATGATGTCTACAAAGTAATCCTCCATAGCAGAATACAACATTTCTTCAACTAGTCTTGGCATACGATGGATTTCATCTATAAATAGAACGTCACCAGCTTCTAACTCATTCAAAAGAGCAACTAAATCTCCTGCTTTCTCGATTGCAGGACCACTTGTTGTTCGTATTGCTACGTCCATTTCATTTGAGATCACCATTGCCATCGTTGTTTTCCCTAAACCAGGCGGGCCATAAAGTAAGACGTGATCTAGCGCTTCTTCACGATTCTTTGCTGCTTCTATATAAATAGACAATTCTCTTTTTACTTTTTCTTGGCCGATGTATTCCTCTAAATAATGTGGACGTAGTGATTTTTCTAACGAAATTTCTTCTGTCGTACTGCTATCACCGGAAATAATGCGTTCTTCTGGATTCATTGTTTTTCACCACTTTTCTTTTTTTGCACTTTGTTTACTTCTTCATCAATAATCGCAAAGCTTCTCGTAAATAAGCATCTGTTGATTCCTTATTTAATTTACGAATTTGCGGTTCAATTTTTTTGATTTCTTTCGCACTATATCCTAACGCTTCTAGAGCTTCCATTGCTTCAGTAACATGATTGTAATTAGTGGATAACACTAATTCCTGTTGATAATCAGCTGTATTTTCTAATGGTGCAACTGTCAAGTCAGCTAATTTCCCTTTTAGATCCAAAACGATTTGTGACGCCGTCTTTTTACCCACTCCTGGAAATTTTGTTAAATAAGCTGCGTCTTCATTTTCGATTGCTTGTACAAGACCTTGATGATTATCATTAGCTAAAATAGCTAATCCACTTTTGGGACCGATACCTGAAACGCTAAGCAATTTTAAGTACAATTGTTTTTCAGTATAGTCTTTAAATCCATATAACGTAATGGCATCTTCTCGAACAGCTTGGTGGACATAAATTGTTATTTCCTCATTTAATTTACTTGAAAAGCGAAAGGGGTTAGCTATAAACAATTGATACCCTATCCCATTCGTTTCAAGGACAATGTACGCAGGACTAACAAAAGTCACTATCCCTTTAATGTATTCATACATATTATTTTCTCCATTCACTCATTCTATCGTTTTACTAGATGCAAAAAGGCACACCTGTTCGCTATTTATTTTACCACATTTGCATCCATAAAAGGAGCTGCTGCCTAAAAAATCCTAGACAGAATATAAAAGCACCCTCTAAACCGTGTAAACAGTTAGAGAGTGCTTTTCCTATTTAACTTACTACATTAAGCAAATAATTTGCGGTAACTGTCGTACCCTTCTTCTTCTAATTTATCCACTGGTACAAATCTTAGAGCTGCTGAATTGATACAGTAGCGTAAACCACCCTGATCTTGAGGACCATCCGGAAAGACATGTCCTAAATGAGAGTTTGCTTCTGAACTTCTTACTTCAGTGCGTTGCATACCAAATTTTACATCCATTTTCTCAATAACTTCTTTTTCTTCAATTGGTTTTGTGAATGACGGCCAACCGCATCCTGCATCATATTTATCATTTGAAGAGAATAATGGTTTTCCACTGACAACGTCTACAAAAATACCATCTTTATAAAAGTCATCGTATTCACCTGTAAATGGACGTTCAGTAGCTTCATTTTGAGTTACTTCATATTGAATATCGGTTAATTTATTCTTCAATTCGTTTTTATCATAGCTGTTCATGAAAATCCTCCTTTTTGTTTCTACTTTCATTCTACACTTTTTAAAGAACTGCTACAATTCATTGAATTTAATTTATTGAATTCAATGAGGATCTTGGATACGTTTGAACATTTTTTCCATATCTTTATTGGTAAAATGAATTAACACTGGTCTTCCATGCGGGCAATTATATGGGTTTTCTGTCTTCTTTAAATCTTTTAATAACGCTCTAGCTTCTGCATCATTTAAATAATGATTTGCTTTGATCGAGCCTTTACAGCTCATCATAATGGCTGTAGCTTCTCTAAACTTAGCAACACTTACACTGCCTTGCTCCAATAACAAATCGATCATTTCTCTTACGATACTTTCTTCTTCTCCTTGGTTGAACCATACAGGATGACTTCTTAGTAGAAAACTATTTTGGCCAAATGGTTCTAAAAAAATACCCACAGTCTCCAATGCATCATTATTTTCTTTGATCTTGATTGCATCACTATTTGGGTAATCCAGCATTATAGGTACCAATAAATCCTGTAAATCATTACTGACTTCACCAATTTTTTTTCGGAAGTACTCGTACTTTATTCTCTCTTGAGCAGCATGCTGATCCAAGATATACAACCCTTTTTCATTTTGCGCAAATAAATACGTTCCATGCATTTGACCAACATATTCTAGCGTCGGAAATTGGTCAACAGATTCAGTAGGGATCTTTTTTTTCTCCATTAATTTACTGGCTGTTTTTAATGGCGATTCTTGGTGATAATCAACTAATTCACTGACTAGTTGATTTGGGACTTCTCCACCATGACTTTCTTGCGGAACATATCCAAAGGGAGTCTCTTGAGTATTTTCTTTCAAGAAAAAGGGATCTTCTTCAGCATCATCTACACTATCCTTTTCAAAAGATGTAGGTTGACGATGAGCGTTATAAGAGGTAGAAGATGAAAAAACATTCTCGGACTCTTTGTTATCTTCGTTTTTTATTTCTGGGTTTCTTTCTTGATGAAACTCAAATGTTGTTTGTTCATTTCCTACCATCGGCAAGTCTGTTTTCTTTTTAAAAGATAAATTTTCTAAAGCATCAGGAATAAGTTGTTCTTTACTTAGACTCTCATGAATAGCGGACTCTATCAGTTGCATCAATTCTTTTTCTTTACTAATACGAACTTCTTGCTTTGTCGGATGCACATTTACATCTACCAGCAAAGGATCCATCTCAATTTCAATGGCAGCAACCGGATAGCGTCCAACCATAAGTTTAGACCGATAACCTGAAATAATAGCTTTATTCAATAAATAATTCTTAATGTAGCGCCCATTTATAATAATTGAAATATAATTTCGACTTGCCCTCGTAAGTTCGGGTAATGAAATAAAACCTGACACTCTAAAATCCAAATCTTCTTTCTTAATTTCTCTCATTTTTTTGGCTGTGGCAACCCCATAAATACCTGCTAGAGTTTGTTTCAAATTGCCATTGCCAGCTGTTCGCAACAACTGATTGCCATCATGAACTAAGCGAAAAGCAATATTCGGGTGACTGATAGCCAATCGATTGACAATATCTGTCACATTCGACAGTTCTGTTTGTAAGCTCTTTACGTATTTTAATCGTGCAGGCGTATTGAAAAAAAGGTTTTCTATTGTGATCTTACTTCCTTTTCTTGCTTCATTCGCTCTTTCCTCAATGATTTTACCGCCTTTTAAAGAAAGGTACGTTCCACGTTCTCCACCGATCGATGTTTCTAGCGTAACCTCTGAAACGGAGGCAATACTGGGCAGAGCCTCGCCGCGAAATCCAAGTGTACGAATTCGGAAAAGATCATCACGAGAATAAATTTTACTTGTTGCATGTCGCTTGAATGCATTTTGAACTTCTTCTGGTTCGATACCTAGTCCATTATCAATGATCTGTATTTTTTTCAATCCAGCTTCTTCGATAAGAATGTCAATCTGGCTGCTTTCTGCATCAATTGCATTTTCAATCAATTCTTTTACTACTGAAGCAGGTCGCTCAATTACTTCGCCAGCCGCGATTTGATTAGCTAATACATCTGAGAGTTCTTGAATTTTTGCCATCTCTTCCATTCCTTCCTACTAACTATAATCAGTTCAGTTTCTGTTGCCATTCGCTAATGCAATTCAATGCTTCTAAAGGGGTCATTGTTAATAAATTCATTTTTCGAACAGCTTTAACGACTTCAGTCTCAGAATCTTCAAGCAGCCCGAATAAAGAAAGCTGTCCTTCATCCTTCTCTTCAACTTTTCCTTTTTGAGAAGACTTACTTGAAACTGACGTTTCTTTAGCTGAATCTATTTGAGTAGAGTGATTCAACACGATTTCTTCTTTTTGCTCCAGTTGTTCTAAAATAACAGCTGCGCGTGAAAGCAAATCATTAGGAAGCCCAGCAAGTTTAGCTACTTGTATCCCATAACTTTTATCTGCAGGACCAGGAAGCATTTTGTGTAAAAAGACTAATTCTCCCTCTTCTTCTACTGCACCTACATGGACATTTGTTAAACGATCCAGTCGCTCATCTAACACCGTTAATTCATGGTAATGGGTTGAAAATAATGTTTTTGCATGGACATTCTCATGAATGTATTCAATAATAGCTTCTGCTAAAGCCATACCGTCATAGGTGGCTGTTCCACGTCCAATTTCGTCAAATAAAATCAAGCTGTTCTTAGAAGCGTAACGCAAAGCTTCGTTCGCTTCCATCATTTCGACCATAAAGGTACTTTGGCCTGCAATTAAATCATCTGCTGCTCCAATACGGGTAAATATTTGATCAAATATCGGCATTGTCGCTTTATCAGCAGGAACAAAACAGCCCATTTGAGCCATAATAACGGTTAAGGCTAATTGCCTCATATACGTACTTTTACCTGACATATTCGGACCAGTAATAAGTAAAATTTCATTATCTTGATCCATTTCAACACTATTTGGCACATACGTTTGTTGTCCTAAAACTTTTTCTACAACGGGATGTCGTCCTTCTATCAAACTGATTTCTTGACTATTAGCAGTCATTAAAGGACGAGTATAATGGTATTTTTCGCTTATCGTTGCAAAACTCTGTAACACATCAATAGCGGCTACCGTTTTGGCTAATTTTTGCAATCGTTCAATGTAATCTTTAATCGTTTCTCTAACCTCAGCAAATAAAGTGTATTCTAGAAGCATGGATTTTTCTTCAGCTTCCAGAATTAAAACTTCTTTTTCTTTTAATTCTGGAGTAATAAACCGTTCAGCATTTGCTAAAGTTTGTTTCCGTTCGTAACGCCCTTCAGGCAAATTAGCAAGATTAGCTTTAGTGATCTCAATATAGTAACCAAAGATACGGTTGTAGCCAATTTTCAAGTTTCTAATGCCTGTTGCTGCTTTTTCTTCAGCCTCTAACTGAGCGATCCACTTTTTACCGTTACGCATAGCATCACGGTAAGTATCCAACTGATCATTGAACCCATCTTTAATGACTCCGCCATCTTTTATAGAAAGAGGAGCATTTTCATCTATTGCTTGATCAATCAACTGAACAACTTCAGGGACTTGATCTAAGTCGGTAATCAATTGATCCCATTCACCTTTATTCATCAACTGTATGATCTCAATTAGCTGAGGAATTTGAAGCAACGAGGTTTGGAGTTGAATTAAGTCACGTCCATTAACATTACCAAATGCTACCCTTCCAGCTAACCTTTCTAAATCATATACTCTCGTCAATGCTTCATTTAAATCTGTTCTTTCAAAGAAATGATTGATTAAACTTTCAACAATATTCTGTCTCATCGTGATCTGTTGTTCTTGAATGAGAGGTCTATCGATCCATTGCTTTAAAAGTCTTCCTCCCATTGCTGTTTTTGTTTCATCCAGCAACCACAAGAGAGTCCCTTTTTTTTGTCCTGTACGAATCGAAGAAACCAATTCTAAATTATGCTTAGAATAATGATCCATTTTCAAATAATTAGTAGGAGAATAAACTTCTACTTTTTGTAGGTGACCTAAATTTCGTTTTTGGGTAACATATAAATAAGAAAACAATAATTTTACAACATCAATCAAATCGCTGTTCTCTATCTCACTTGTGAGGTAAGAAAATTCTGCACGTTCAATCATTTCTTTTTGAGTAGATACCATAATGCCTAATTTTGTTTCTAATTCCGCTTGTACATCTACTTCCATCGCTTCTTTAAAAACAACTTCTTTTGCTTTCAAACTCATTAGTTCACTCATTACTGCTTCCAATGAATTTAATTTTGTCGTTTTTAATTCTCCTGTACTTAAATCAGCATAGGCTAAGTGATAATGATCTGTATTGGTACTCATCAAAGCAGCTAAATAATTATTTGTTTTAGCGTCCATAGACTTGGTATCCATAGCTGTTCCTGGTGTAATTAACTGAACGACCTCTCTTTTCACCATACCTTTTGCGGTTTTTGGATCCTCTACTTGTTCACAAATGGCTACTTTGTATCCTCGTTCTATTAAGCTGTCAATGTACCCTTTTGCTGCATGATAAGGAACCCCACACATTGGAATTGGTTCATCTGCATTACGGTTCCGACTCGTTAACGTAACTTCTAAAAGTTGCGAAGCCTTAATAGCATCTTCATTAAATAGTTCATAAAAATCTCCCAAGCGATAAAACAAAAAAGCATCTGGGTAATTTGCCTTTATTCCTAGATACTGTTCCATCATAGGCGTTTGTTTTGTTTTTTGTGGCACTTTTCCCGCCCCCTTGTGATTAATCTGTCGTTCACTAGTGATATTTATTCAAAACCGCCATTGAACGGTCGGTCATCATTGATGACAATATTTTCAATAGTTTTAGCTTCCCCTGTATTATCATCGATATCAATAAAACAACC
>NZ_JBEMBC010000006.1:0-74608 GCF_040274425.1 Carnobacterium sp. | reverse complement strand
CCTTAATTCTAATAGTGAGTTAGATACATCTATTGAGCAAATGGCAGATGTACTAAAACAACTATTGGAATTGTCTGAAATAGAAAAAACGTGTCAATTAATGGCAGATGAGATAGAAAAAACTCGTCGTCGAGTAAATGCTCTGGAGTACATGACGATTCCTCGTTATGAAGAAACCATTTACTTTATTCAAATGAAATTGGATGAAAGTGAACGAGCAGCGATTACGCGTTTAATGAAAGTTAAAGACATGGGTTAAGAAATCAAGCGTTAGATCAAGGATACGATTCTTGATCTGGCGTTTATTTTTTAGTGTAAAAAAAATTGGTATACTTGGAAAATAAAAATTTGTAAGCAAAAATATATTTTATGCAAATAAAAGGCTATAAGAAAATGGCATTTTATGCTAAACTGGAGGATAAGTTATCTTTAACAGATAAAAACTAGAAGTAGCTAAAGATTGTTGAGGTGTTTATAAATGGATCAGAAATTTTCTTTTGAGATTGTTGAAGAATTAGCCGTACTTTCTGAAAACGCTAAAGGATGGCGCAAAGAATTAAATTTAGTTTGTTGGAACGGAAATCCTCCTAAATTTGATATTCGTGAGTGGAGTCCTGACCACGATAAGATGGGAAAAGGCCTTACATTCACAAATGAAGAAATGGATGCTCTTAAACAATTTTTAACTACTTAAACAAGCTGGAATTTGTTAGATTTTGATAGTAGGCAACAAATAGTTGAACATTTTGATGATAGGAAGGATTTTGACATGACTGAACGTGGACTTTTAATTGTTCTTTCTGGACCATCTGGAGTAGGAAAAGGGACAGTAAGACAGGCAATATTTGAGAGCGGCGATAATGATTTTGATTATTCAATTTCAATGACAACTCGAAAACAAAGAGCAGGAGAACGAGATGGAATAGATTACTTTTTCAGAACAAAAGAAGAATTTGAAGCTTTGATTGAAAGTGGAGGATTATTGGAATATGCTGAATATGTAGGGAACTATTATGGAACTCCTCTTGAATATGTTGAAAAAACGTTACAAAGTGGCAAAGACGTATTTTTAGAAATTGAAGTTCAAGGAGCTCTTCAAGTTCGTGAAAAGATGCCTGAAGGAATATTTATCTTTTTAACACCGCCAGATTTAAAAGAATTAAAGTCACGTATTGTTGGTCGTGGAACAGATGAAATGGCTATAATCGAACAACGCATGACAAAAGCAATTGAAGAAATTGATTTAATGCGTTATTATGATTATGCGGTTGAAAACGATAAAGTTGAAAATGCTGTTAGAAAAGTCAAACAAATCATTGAAAGTGAACACTTAAAAGTTTCACGCGTTATACAGCGTTATAAAAAAATGATCAAGGAGTTGTAAAATCATGATGTTAGAACCATCTATTGATAGCTTATTAGAAAAAATTGAATCTAAATATTCTTTAGTTACATTAGCAAGCAAACGTGCACATGAACTGGATGAAGGTTCAATGCCGATGTTAGAAAACTATCGTTCACATAAAAATGTTGGACGTGCACTAGAAGAAATTAATAATGGCGATTTAGTTATTGATCCAGTAACGGTTGGACCAGAAGAATAAGACACATAACAAAAAGTGCTTCAAAGTAATGGTTTTCTTACTTTGAAGCACTTTTGTTTTGAAATCTATCCATACTAAAAATGATAGATCCATTAATACTAAGAATTGTGGGATAGTTAAGACAAATGCTTTTATTTCTAGTAAAATAGGAAAGAGAAGCAACATTAATTTCAAGGTTTTGTCAGGAGGAATGCCAGTTGTTAAAAGGAAAAAAAGTTGCTGTATATGTTACCGGTGGTATCGCGGTTTATAAGGCGTGTGATTTGGTGAGGCGTTTAATAAAAGCAGGAGCTACTGTTAGAGTAGCCATGACAGAATCTGCAACAGAATTTGTTACCCCTTTAACGTTTCAGATTTTGAGCAAGCACCATGTATATACAGATACATTTGATGAACGCGAAGGCGACAAAGTCAGTCATATCCATTTAGCGGACTGGTCAGATCTAGCCGTAATTGCTCCAGCAACAGCCAATACGTTAGCGAAGATAGCCCATGGCATTGGAGACAACTTTGTGACTACTGCATTATTGGCTACCACAGCACCTGTTTTTATTGTGCCTGCTATGAATGAGCACATGCTTGAAAATGCTGCAACGATAAGAAATTTTCAATTGTTAGAAAACGATGGGCATTTTATTATGGAACCAGATACAGGTTTTCTAGCTGAAGGATACGAGGGAAAAGGCCGTTTTCCTGAACCAGAGAAGATTGTTGAAACCATTCAAGAACTTTTAATCAAAAAAGAAACTCATTTGCCGTTGAAAAATAAAAAGGTTGTGATAACAGCTGGTGGAACTAAAGAAAGAATTGACCCTGTTCGGTACATTACAAATGATTCTTCAGGTAAAATGGGATACAGTTTAGCTCGTGCTGCTCGTGATCTAGGAGCAGAAGTTTGTTTGATTTCTACTTCCAAGACACTAAAGACACCTTATGGAGTAAAGTTAGTTTCTGTAGAGACTGCTGAACAAATGCATCAAGCAATTAATGCTGAGTTTAAAGAGGCAGCAATCGTTATTATGGCAGCAGCAGTATCCGATTACCGTCCAGATCATGTTGTGGATAAAAAAATCAAGAAAAATGAACAAGAAATGATGCTGAAATTGGTAAGAAACACAGATATATTAGCTACTTTAGGCAGTCAGAAAAATGACCAATTTTTAATTGGATTTGCTGCTGAAACGCACAATGTTGAAGAGTATGCTCAAGGGAAATTGAAAAAGAAAAATGCAGATATGATTGTAGCTAATGATGTATCTAAGCCTTATGCAGGATTTAATAAAGATACCAATGAAGTAACTATCTTTATGGTAGATGAACAACCGATTGAATTGTCAGTAAATAGTAAACAAGCAATAGCGGAAGAAATTTTAGCTGTTGCTCTTACTAAAATGAAAAAATAAAGGTGTGAGAATGAGTGGTTTCAATTGCTAAAGTAATTGTGGATGTTCCAACAATGCAGACGAATAAACCTTATGATTATCGTATTCCTCCTGAATTCGAACAAGATATTGTTCAAGGAATGCGTGTGGCCGTTCCGTTTGGTCAAGGAACTAGGCAAGTCCAAGGCTTTGTTGTGGAGATTACTCACTCAACAGATTATGAAGGTGAGTTAAAACCCATTGTTGGTCTAATGGACTTAACAGCGGTTCTTGATGAAGAAATGCTGTTGTTGGGCAAAGAAATGGCACGCAAAACTTATGCTTTTCAAATAACGTGTTACCAAACGATGTTGCCGGCTATATTGAAAGCAAAATATGAAAAAAAAATTCGACTTACTGATGAAATTCCTGAAGACTTATTTTTCGAGCTATTCAAAGGGAAAAATGAAATCAAATGGGAAGAAGCGGAAGAAAGAGCCATCTTGCCGCAGTTGATCGAATTGAAGAAAAAAGATGCTGTTGAAGTAATGTATGAAGTTAAAAACCAAGCGAAGACAAAGAAAAAGAGAATGGTCCGAGCAAATTTATCTTTTGAACAATTTGAAGATGAAAAACAGACTTTAGGCAAACGCGGTCCAAAACAACACCTGCTTCTAGATGTATTGCAATCCTTAAATGAGCAAATAATCAGTATAAGCGAACTTACAACGAATACGGAGCTTACAGCAGCGGATATTCGAACAGGTGAAAAAAAAGGTTGGTTAACCATTGAAGAAGTTGAAGTTTACCGTGATCCGTTTAAAGACAAGACATTTAAACAAACCGTATCCTTTCAACTGAATGAAGGACAACAAAAGGCTATTCAACCTATTTTGAAAGCTGTAGCTGAAGAAAGAACGGAAGTATTCTTGTTAAAAGGGATAACTGGAAGTGGAAAGACGGAAATTTACTTGCAGACTATTGCTCAGACACTTCAAAACAATAAAAGTGCTTTGATGCTTGTTCCTGAGATAGCCTTGACCCCTCAAATGGTGAATCATTTTAAAGGGCGTTTTGGAGAAGAAGTAGCCGTTCTGCACAGTGGATTGTCGATTGGTGAAAAATATGATGAATGGCGAAAAATTGAACGTGGCGAAGCTCGGGTTGTAGTAGGTGCTCGGTCATCAATTTTTGCACCGGTTAAAAATATCGGAGTGATTATTATTGATGAAGAGCATGAAGCTACGTATAAACAAGATGAAAATCCTCGGTACCATGCTAGGGATGTAGCAATATGGAGAGCAAATTACCATAACTGTCCTGTTATTTTAGGAAGTGCTACTCCTTCGTTAGAGTCGAGAGCCAGAGCGCAAAAAAACGTTTATACATTGTTGGAATTGCCAACTCGAGTCAATCAAAAAGACTTACCTGAGGTTGAAGTTGTCGATATGAGAGAAGAGTTGAAAAACACTAATCGCAGCAGTTTCTCAATTCTTTTACAAGAAAAGATAAGAGACCGAATAGCAAAAAAAGAACAAATCGTTTTGTTATTGAACAGACGTGGCTATTCTTCTTTTGTGATGTGTCGAGACTGTGGGTTTGTCTTGCCTTGTCCGAATTGCGATATCTCCTTAACGTTGCACATGGATACAAAAACAATGAAATGCCATTATTGTGGTCATGAAGAAAATATTCCACATACTTGTCCAAGTTGCAAAGGAAGTAAGATACGCTATTATGGTACTGGAACGCAAAAGATTGAAGAAGAATTAAGAGATGTTTTGCCAAAAGCAAAAGTGATCCGCATGGATGTGGATACAACGCGTAAAAAAGGGGCACATGAAAAGTTATTAGCTTCTTTTGGAAATGGCGAAGCAGACATTTTATTGGGTACACAAATGATTGCAAAAGGGTTAGATTTCCCCAATATTACTTTGGTGGGTGTTTTGAATGCAGATACAGGATTAGGCTTACCTGACTTTAGAGCGAGTGAGCGGACGTTCCAATTGCTAACACAAGTGAGTGGACGTGCCGGAAGAGCTGAATTAACAGGTGAAGTAATCGTTCAAACCTTTAATCCTGAGCATTATGCGATTCAGCTAGCTAAAGAACATGATTACGATACATTTTATAAACAAGAAATGTTGTTACGACATCGTGGGAATTATCCGCCTTATTTCTATACAATTTTGATCACAACTAGTCATGAAGAAGAACTAAAAGCTGCGAAGAAAATGCAACAAATCGTTCAACACATTAAGCCGCAATTGCAGCCAGAGACCATTATGTTAGGACCAACGCCAAAAGCAGTTGCTCGTATGAACAATCGCTATTATTACCAAACGATTATTAAATACAAAAAGGAACCGCATTTAAAAGCTGTCCTACAAACGATTTTAGTGGAATCTCAAAGAGAAATGGCTAAGGGATTACAAATCGCTATTGACTCTGAGCCGATGAATTTTATCTAGCACTTAAGCTTTATATTATTAAATAGTTTAAAAGAAAGAAGGTCAATCATGTCCGTACTACCAATATTAACTTACCCAAATACACTACTGACTACTCCTACAAAAGAAGTAGAGGAAATTACAGATGAAATTATCCAATTATTAGAAGATATGCATGATACCATGATTGCAAATGATGGGATTGGAATTGCAGCTCCACAAGTGAACAGCAACCTTAGATTAGCTTTAGTAGAAATTGACGAAGAATCAGGATTGTTTGAAATGATCAATCCACAAATTATTCAATCAACTGGTGAAAATATTGATGTAGAAGGTTGTTTGAGTTTTCCAGAAGTATACGGGACAATAAAAAGAGCCGATACTATCGTGTTAAGATTTTATGACCGTAATGGAGATGAATTTGAAGTAGAAGCTGATGACTATCTTGCACGTGCATTCCAGCATGAGTTAGAACACTTAGATGGAAAGTTATTTACAGATAAGATTATTCAAAAAATTAAACCCGAAGATTTAGAAAGTTATATGGAGGCGAATCTAGAATGATAAAAATCGTATTTATGGGAACTCCTGCTTTTTCAGTTCCAATTTTAGAAGCATTGATTGATTCAGAATATGAAGTGATAGCAGTGGTCACTCAACCGGATAGACCGGTAGGGAGAAAGAAAATCTTGACGGCTTCACCTGTTAAGGCAGCTGCGGTCCAACACGGCTTACCCGTTTTTCAACCAGAAAAAATTTCAGGTTCGCCTGAAATGGAGGCGTTGATTGCGCTTGAACCAGATTTGATCGTTACTGCAGCGTTTGGTCAATTTCTACCACAAAAATTATTAGCAGTTCCTAAATATGGAGCGATCAATGTACATGCTTCTTTACTGCCTAAATATCGCGGTGGCGCTCCAGTCCACTATGCTCTTATGAAAGGCGAAAAAGAGACTGGTGTTTCTATTATGTATATGGAGAAAAAAATGGATGCAGGAGATATACTCTCACAAAAATCCTTAGACATTACCCGCAACGACGATGTTGGAACGTTGTTTGATCGTTTAAGCGCATTAGGTAAAGATTTATTGATGGATACTTTGCCTAAATTATTGGCTGGAGATATCACACCAATAAAACAAAATGAAGAGGAAGTTACTTATTCGCCAAATATTAAACGTGAAGAAGAATTGGTGGATTGGACTAAAACAGCAGCTGAAGTTGATTATCAAGTTCGCGGCATGCGTCCTTGGCCAGTAGCGTATACATTATTAGAAGGAAACAGACTGAAGTTATGGGATGTGACACCTACTGAAGAAAAAACAACAGCTGCTCCCGGAACCATTATACGGATTGAAAAAGAAGCAATCTATATAGCTTGTGGGGATCAGACAGTTGTAAAAATAAATGAAGTTCAACCAGCTGGAAAAAGTAAAATGTCTGTCATGGCTTTTTTAAGTGGAGTAGGCAGCCAACTAAAAGTTGGAGAAAAGGTAGGGTCAAATGGAAACTAATCAAACACCTGAAAAAAGAAATGTTAAGAAAACAAGTCGTTATTTAGCGATGTCGATTTTGGAACGAACAGATAAAACGGGTTCGTATTCGAATTTGTTGATCAACGAAGCCATTCAAAAAAACAAATTAAGTGCAGCTGATGCGCGCTTGTTAACAGAATTGGTATATGGTGTTCTACAGCGTAAATTAACATTGGATTTTTACTTGTCTCCATTTTTAAATGAAGACAAAAAAATTGATGTATGGGTACGAAATCTACTAAGATTGTCCATTTATCAAATGATTTATTTAGATAAAATTCCGGTTCATGCCATATTATTTGAAGCCGTTGAAGTAGCTAAGAAAAAAGGTCACGTTGGAATCAGTAAATTTATAAATGGAGTTCTAAGAAATGCTGACCGTAATGGATTTCCTAGCGTTGAGAAAATCGCAGACCCAATTGAACGTTTAAGCATTGAGTTGAGTATGCCAAGATGGCTAGTAGAAAAATTCACTGCAGATATTGGATTAGAAGAAACTAAAAAATTAGGTGAGTCGTTACTTCGTCCGAGCCATTCAAGCGCACGAGTAAATGAGAAGTTTTTGACAGTTGAAGAAGCGTTAGAAGCTATGGAAGAAGAAGGATTTGATGTTCGTGAAAGTGCTATTTCTCCAGTTGGTATCGTCAGTGATGGTGGGCACTTTGCTTCGTCACCACTGTTTCAATCTGGACAATTAACGATTCAAGATGAGTCTTCTCAATTAGTGGCACCAGCTCTACAACTTGAACCACATCATCAAGTATTAGATGCTTGTGCTGCTCCAGGTGGTAAAACAACCCATATTGCTTCTTACTTATCTGCTGAGGAAGGCGGAAAAGTAACGGCACTTGATCTTCATGAACACAAAGTGGCTTTGATTACAGAAAATGCTAAAAGAATGCATGTAGAAGATGTGGTAACAGCAATGAAACTAGATGCCAGAAACGTAGATCAAGAGTTCTCAGATGAGCAATTTGACCGTATATTAGTAGATGCGCCATGTTCTGGTTTAGGATTAATGAGACGCAAGCCTGATATTAAGTACACTAAAAAAGAAAAAGATTTATTGAATCTTCAAAAAATACAGCTTGGTATTCTAGAACAAGTAGCTCCAAAACTAAAAGTAGGTGGACTTTTAGTTTACAGTACGTGTACAATAGCAAATGAGGAAAATAAAGAAACAGTTGAGAACTTTTTAGCGGCACATGCTGATTTTGAAAAAGTTCCTGTTAGAACTGAAGAATCGCTATCAGGTTGCCTGAAAGACGGATTTCTTCAACTTTATCCGCATGATTTTGGAACAGACGGCTTTTTTATTAGCTGCCTAAGAAGAATACAGAACTAAATTTAGTTTAAATCAACTAGTAAAAAAACAACTAACGATTGGGAATGGAAGAATAAATCTCTGGGTCTGAATTATTCGACATAGACTTTTTCTTTACTATTTCAGGATAGAGAGAGTATATAACTAAAAATGGTTAGTCGATCAGTAAGATTCAGGTTTGATACTTTTTCCCATTTCCTTTTGTGTTGTCTTTTTTTATATGTGATGAGCGATTAAATTTCTGTATCATTTCACTAAGGCTTGAATAAACAAGCCTTAGTGAAATGATACAGAGCGTTGATAATCAATTAAAAAATAATGGAATGACTTATTGAAAGGTATGTGGTGAAACAATGGAAGTTGTATTTCGCAGTGATACCGGCAAGAAGAGGAAAAACAATCAAGATTTCGCCGGTTATTTTATAAACAAACAAAATATTACATTGGCAATTTTATGTGATGGGATGGGTGGACATCGAGGTGGGGATGTGGCTAGTGAAATGGCCGTTTCGCATTTAGGTCATTCATGGGAAGAATCAGATGTACACAATGCTGAGCAGATTACACAATGGATGTTAACACGTATCAGTCGTGAAAATAAACGCATCCTCGAAAAATCACGCAAATTTTCTGATTTAGAAGGAATGGGAACAACACTTGTTGCAACAGCACTTGTAGAACAAGAATTTGTGATTGCGAATATTGGCGACAGCAGAGGGTACCACTATACTGGAGGACGTTTAAGCCAAGTGACAGAAGACCATTCATTAGTCAATGAATTGGTTAAAAGTGGAGAAATTTCTACAGAAGACGCTGAAAACCATCCTAGAAAAAACGTATTGACTCGTTCTTTAGGTGTTACAGATGAGATAGATATTGATGTGACGATTTTACCAGCCTTACCTAACGACCAAATGTTGCTCTGTTCGGATGGATTGACGAATATGGTTGAAAATCAAGATATAAAAGAAATTTTAAGTACCCAAAAACCACTAGAAGAAAAAGTTGAAACGCTAGTTACTATGGCTAATGAGCGTGGAGGATACGATAATATAACCATTATATTAGTTCATACCAATGCAGAAGGGAGGGATAGCATTCATGGAAATGGGTAAAAAATTAAACGGACGTTACAAAATAATTGGTACGGTCGGATCAGGCGGTATGGCAAATGTTTATCTTGCCAGAGACCTGATTCTAGAACGAGATGTGGCTGTTAAGGTCTTGCGTTTTGATTTCAGAGACGATCAAGATACCATTCGCCGCTTTAAGCGAGAAGCACTAGCTGCGACCGAATTGATCCATCCTAATATTGTTAGTGTGTATGATGTTGGAGAAGAAGAAAATAATCAATACATTGTTATGGAATACATTAAAGGAATGGATTTGAAGCATTATATCCACAGCAACTTTCCTATTCCTTATCAAAAAGTTCTTGATATTATGAGACAAATTTTGGCAGCTGTAGCAGAAGCGCATAATAATCGGATCATTCATAGAGATCTAAAACCGCAAAATGTTTTAATCGATGAATCAGGGGTCGTAAAAATAACTGATTTTGGTATAGCAGTAGCGTTATCACAAACATCGATCACTCAAACAAATTCTTTGTTAGGATCGGTTCATTACCTTTCTCCAGAACAAGCAAGAGGAGGAATGGCAACCAATCAATCCGATATCTATTCATTAGGGATTATTTTATATGAATTGTTAACAGGAAATGTTCCATTTGAAGGCGAATCAGCCGTATCGATTGCATTAAAACATTTTCAAGAATCTCTCCCTTCAGTGAAGGATTTTGATCATCGAATCCCACAACCTTTAGAGAATGTTGTTCTTAAAGCAACAGCAAAAGAAACGATTGACAGATATCGTTCGGTGCAAGAAATGGCTTCTGATTTAGCGACCTCATTATCGCCACAAAGAATCAATGAACCAAAATTTGTTCCAGCGAGTTTAATGGAAAAAACAAAAGTATTGGAACCAATTGTTCCAGTAGCCCCTACTAATCTAGTAGAAGGTAAAAAAACAGAAGATAAAGCGCAACAAAAGGATAAACCAAAAGATGAGATGGTAGAAGAGAAAAAGCCTAAGAAGAAAAAGAGAAAAATTATTTGGCTGACACTATTATTGCTTTTACTGGTTGTTACCGGTGGTGTGGTCGCATTTGCACTTACAGCTCCAAAAGACATCTCAGTACCAGATGTAGTAGGGTTGTCAGAAGATGAGGCTGAAGAGATACTTTCAGCAGCTAAATTACAAATCAGTAAGACGATCGTAGAGACAAGTGAAAATGTTGAAGAGGGACTAGTTACGAGAACGGACCCTGAAACAGGTTCTAGTGTTAAAGAAGAGACCGATGTTAATCTATACATCAGTTCTGGAAAAGAAACGGTTTCTTTTAAAGACTATACTGGTGAACCCTATGAAGAGGTTCGAGCAGAACTGATTGATCAAGGATTCGAAACTGAGCGAGTTGATGCCAGCAGCGATACTTATCCAGAAGGTACGATTATTGAACAAAGTGTAGCTGAAGATGAAGAAGTGGTTCCAAGCGAAACAACGGTGACATTGACTGTAAGTACCGGTGAAGCAATGTTTGAAATGAAAGATTTAGCCGGGTATTCTGAAAAAGGTGTACAAGTTTATGCTAGTGAAAATGATTTAACAGTTACTATTAATGAAGAGTACTCTGACGAAACGTTAGAAGGTCAAGTGATATCACAAGATCCTTCTGCAGGAGCATTGTTATCAAGCGGCTCATCATTCTCCGTTGTTATCTCGTTAGGTAAGACACCAGAACAAAAATTTTCTAAAACGGTAACCATACCGTATGCTGAACCAGAAATAGAAGAACCTGATGAGTCAAGTTCTGAGAGTGGTTCACAAGAATCAACACCCGTACCGAATGAAATTGTCATCTATATCAAAGACAAAGAGCATTCTTTAGAAAATGAATTTCAGAAGTTCACTATCACCGAAAATTTTGAAACAGTTATACCATTTGTTCTTCAAGAGGGCGAAGTAGGTACGTATCGAATTGAACGTGATGGAGAAGTGATAGAAGAAAACACCAATGTAACACCGGAATAATTCAATAAAAAAAGGCTTGAAAGACTGTTTTCTTCAGTTTTATAGGCCTTTTTTTGCTGTTCGTGAAACCTATTAACTACGATTAAAATCTTGCTTTCTTGGGTTTCATTCAGTAGAGTATAAAAGAGAACGCATTATAGGAGGGGTTTTATTGCCGGAAGGTCAAATCAGAAAAGCGTTAAGTGGTTTTTATTATGTCTATTATCAAGGAGAAACCTATCAAACAAGGGGAAGAGGGAACTTTCGAAAAAGGGAACTAACACCTTTGGTTGGTGACTATGTCTTATTTGAAAGTGGCAATTTAAAAGAAGGTGTGGTACAAGAGCTCTTACCTAGAAAAAATGAATTGGTTCGTCCGCCTGTGGCCAATGTGGATATCGGTATTGTAGTGATGTCAGCTATCGAACCTAATTTTTCAACAAACTTATTAGATCGTTTCTTGGTCACTTTAGAGAGTAAAGGAATCCAAGCTATCATCTACATAAGTAAAATTGACTTGTTAACGGATGAACTGTTGCAACAATTAAAAGAAAAAGAACGAGCTTATAAAAAAATTGGGTATCCAATTATCGTTCCTGAACAAAATGACAACAAAAAATCTTTAGAGGAATTAACCTCTTATTTCCCTAATAAATTGTCTGTTTTTATGGGCCAATCTGGTGCAGGGAAATCAACATTACTGAACAGTATTGCACCTGATCTAGAACTGAAAACAGCTGAAATTTCAAGTTCTCTTGGCAGGGGAAAGCATACGACTAGACACGTTGAATTATTGCCTTTATACGAAGGATTAGTGGCTGATACTCCTGGTTTTAGTTCAATCGATTTTTTAGAAATTGAAGCAGAAGAAATATCAGCATGCTTTCCTGACTTTGTTGAAGTACAAGATGACTGTCGATTTAGAGGGTGTATGCATAAAAAAGAACCTGGGTGTCAAGTGAAAAAAGAAGTAGAATTAAATACAATACCAGCATACCGTTACCAACATTACTTGCAGTTTTTAGATGAAATTGAAAGTCGTAAACCAAGATATGACAATAAACATAAGAAATGAGGATAAAAAAATGAAATTAGCACCATCTATTTTAAGCGCAGACTTTGCAAACTTAGCAAGAGATATTCAGTTAGTTGAAGATGGAGGGGCAGATTATATTCATGTTGATGTGATGGATGGACATTTTGTACCGAATATTACATTTGGTGCAGATACCGTAGCTGCTATTCGTCCGGTAACAAAATTACCGCTGGATTGTCATCTAATGGTAGAGTATCCTGAAAACTACATTAAACAATTTGCTGCAGCAGGCGCAGATATCATCACCGTGCATCCTGAAAGCACATCTCACATCCACCGTGTTATCCAGTTGATAAAAGACCAAGGTGTTAAAGCAGGGATTGCTGTGAATCCAGGAACACCAATTGAAACGATGGCACATGTATTAGGAATGGTAGATTTAGTTTTAGTAATGACAGTTAATCCTGGTTATGGCGGACAAAGTTTTATTCCTGAAATGCTAAAAAAAATAAAAACGGCAAAAGAAATAAAAGATAGAGAAGGCTATACTTATGAAATACAAGTTGATGGAGGAATAGCTGAACAGACCGCTAAACAATGTAAAGAAGCGGGAGCGACAGTTTTTGTTGCGGGTTCATACATTTATAATGCAGAAGATCCATTGAATCAACTAAACTTATTAATGGATGCGGTAAGATAAGATGAAACACTTAGCAATTATGGTCGGCGGACCTTATGAGCGCATTCCAGCAATAAAAAATAGCCAAACAAAAGAACTCATTTGGATTGGTGTTGATAGAGGGGCTTTACGATTATTGGAGCAAGGAATTGTTCCTAAGATTGCTCTTGGAGATTTTGATTCAGTCACAAAGGAAGAATTAGAAACAATAAAAAAAGAAGTTGCTGATGTTCGAATTTACAAAGCAGAAAAAGATGAGACCGATACAGAGCTGGCTGTCCAAATAGCTTTCGATGAATTCAAACCGGCTAGTGTCTCTATTTATGGAGCAACTGGTGGAAGAATGGACCATTTATTAAATAATATTTATATGATCTTCCAGCCTAAACTGCTCGATCATGCTGCTAAAATACGTCTAATAGATGTCCAAAATACTATCTTATACTTTTTGCCAGGTACTCATACCATAGCGAAAGAGCAAGATAAAAAATATCTTGCATTTACTTGCCTATCGCCTGTAGAAAAATTATCTATACAAGATGCCAAATATCAATTAATGGATGCGAATTTCTCTCATCCGATTTCGTTAGCAAGTAATGAATTTATTACAGATACAGTAACTTTTTCTTTTGCATCGGGAATGATAGCAGTTATTCAAAGTAAAGATTAAAAAAATAAAACAAAAAAAGAACCTTTTCCATGATGACGGGAAAGGTTCTTTTTTAAGTAAAATTATACGCGTGCAACTTTACCAGATTTAAGAGCTCGAGCAGATACCCAAACTTTTTTAGGTGATCCGTCAACCATGATACGAACTTTTTGTAAGTTAGCACCCCAAGTACGTTTTGTTTTGTTCATAGCGTGAGAGCGGTTATTTCCGCTTCTTGCTTTACGTCCTGTAATTACACATTCTTTAGCCATTAGTCTTTCCTCCTTTGCCGATATATCGAAGCAAAGCTTCAATCAATACTCATACTTCAATAATTTATCATAATTTAGTTGCCTTTGCAAGAACTTCTTTCAAGGAAATTTACTTGACAGTCTTTTATTGTTTTCTTAATATTATTTAAAAATGAGGAAACTTAGTTTTTCTTTTCTTATTAGGTCTGCTATGATAAAATGTAGAGTAGTAATTTATGGCTTGCTAGCCAAGAGGAGGATTTTTAACATGGCAGTTAAAATCAAAACACAATTTGGAACAATAGATATCTCAAATGAAGTTATTGCGACCGTTGTTGGTGGTGCCGCAACCGAAATTTTTGGAATCGTTGGAATGGCAAGTAAAAGCCAAATACGTGATAATTTAAATGATATACTAAAAAAAGAAAACTATTCACGTGGAGTAGTTGTTCGCCAAGAAGATGACGGCGTTGCAATTGATATTTACATTATTGTGAGTTACGGAATAAAAATTTCTGAAGTTAGTCGTAATGTGCAAGAAATTGTAAAATACAATTTGGAAACAATGTTAGGTGTTACAGCTAACACTGTAAATATTTATGTTCAAGGTGTTCGCGTATTAAATGATTAAAAATGATTAGTCAAAGAAGAAATAGTTACTAATACTTATTAAAAAGTAACTAAGGAGGATATATGTAGTGAAAGTTACAAAATTAGAAGGTAAGCAGTTTCGTTTAATGATAGCAACAGGAGCTAATCGTTTAGATAAGAATGCGGAATATGTAAACTCATTGAATGTTTTTCCGGTTCCAGATGGCGATACAGGTACCAACATGAATCTATCTTTAGCAAGTGGTGCTAAGGCAGTTGCAAATACAACGTCTGAAAGTGTTGGGGATTTGTCAGCGGCCCTTTCTAAAGGGTTATTGATGGGAGCTCGTGGAAATTCTGGGGTTATTTTATCTCAATTATTTAGAGGATTCGGCAAAGCTATTGAAAATAAAGAAACGGTGTCTTCTAAAGAGTTTTCAGAAGCATTTACTAAGGGTGTTGAAACAGCTTATAAAGCTGTTATGAAACCTGTTGAGGGAACCATTTTAACTGTAGCTCGCGAATCAGCTAAAGTTGGTGAAAAAAAAGCAAAAGAAACAGATGATATTGTTGAAGTGATGGAAGCCATCGTTCGTGGGGCAAAAAAATCATTAGCTAAAACGCCTGATTTATTGCCAGTACTTAAAGAAGTAGGGGTTGTAGATAGTGGTGGACAAGGTCTTTTGTTTATCTATGAAGGATTCTTAGAAGTATTGTCTGGTAAAATTGTAGAAGAAGATATTTATCAACCTTCTGCTGAAGAAATGACAGAGTTGGTTAATGCTGAACATCATAGAAGTGTGTCAAATCATATTCATACTGAAGACATCAAATTCGGTTATTGTACAGAAATTATGGTTCAAATCGGCAAAGGCGAAACCGTTGATAGTGAATTTGATTATGATACATTCCGTAATCACTTAAACGAAATCGGGGACTCTTTATTGGTGGTTTCTGATGACGAGATCGTTAAGGTCCATGTTCATACAGAACATCCAGGAGAAGTAATGAATTACGGACAAAAATTTGGTTCATTGCTGAAAATTAAAGTTGATAATATGCGTGTTCAACATGAAACGATTCTTGAAAATGAAACACCTCAGCCTGTTAAAAAAGCAGCTAAAACACCTTATGGTATCATCGCAGTTGCAGCAGGAGAAGGTATTCAAAACTTGTTTAAAAGCTTAGGCGTAGATTATGTCATTAGTGGTGGACAAACAATGAATCCAAGTACAGAAGATATTCTTAAAGCAATTGAAGAGGTAAATGCTGAGAAAATTATTATCTTGCCAAACAACAAAAATATTTTTATGGCGGCTGATCAGGCTGCAGAAGTAAGCGAATTGTCAGTAGTCGTTATTCCTAGTAAGACTATTTCTCAAGGTATGACTGCAATGTTAGCATTTAATGAGTTGAATGACTTAGATACTAATAAAGCTGAAATGATGAGCGAATTAAAAAATGTTGTTAGTGGACAAGTAACAAATGCTGTAAGAGATACAGAAATCGATGGGATGGCAATCAAAAAAGACGACTTTATGGGGATTATTGAAGGTAAAATCAAAGTATCTCAATCCAACCGTAAAAATGTTACGATTGAAACCTTGAAAAAAATGATATCAGAAGATAGTGAAATTGTAACTATTTTACTTGGAGAAGATGGAGACGAAGCTGAAGCTGCTGAGATAGCCACTGAAATTGAAAATCTCTTTGAAGAAGTAGAAGTTGAAATTCATGACGGACAACAACCAGTTTATCCGTACATCTTGTCAGTAGAATAATTAAAAAGACAAAAATAGAACCGGATGTTATTCCTAGCCTATTTTTGTCTTTTTTAGTCAGTTTAAAGACAATAAATAAAGTAGTTATTACACTAAAGGGAGGTAAGTGACAGGTTAAAAAAGCTGAAGCTGTTTAATCTGTTTAAAAATTTATGGCTAAATCAATTTATGATTCTGTTTCGGTCCTCCCTTACGTTGGTGAAAAGCGTTTAGAGGCTTTGCATCAATTAGGTATTCATACCATTTCTGATTTGCTTTCTCATTATCCGATTCGTTATGAGGATATTCAAGAAAAAGATTTATTAGAGATAGAAGATCAGGAAAAAGTAACGTTAAAAGGAAATGTGGTTTCAGAAGCAGTAGTCAGTCGTTTTGGACCCAAAAAGAACCGTTTGTCTTTTCGTTTAATCATTGAGCATGCAGTAATAACGGTGACTTTTTTTAATCAAGCCTACTTAAAAAGTAAAATCGTTACTGGAGAAGAAATTGCTGTATTTGGAAAATGGGATGCAAAGAGGAAAAGTTTGACTGGGATGAAAATTTTAGGTACAAAATCAGGTTCTGAGCAAGGAGATTTTGAGTCAGTTTACAGTGCAAATAAACACATTAAACAAAGCACGATACTACAATTGATCACAGAAGCTTTTGAACTGTATCAAGAGCATATTCCAGAGGTTATTCCTACAGAATTAAGAACGAAATACCGCTTGATCTCTCATCATGATGCTGTTTATGCGATGCATTTTCCAGCTTCAGAAGAACAAAAAAAGCAAGCCAGAAGAGAAGTTGTTTTTGAAGAATTCTTATTGTACCAAATGCGCATGCAGATCGTGCGAAAAAAACAAAAAGCTATGGGCAAAGGAAATACACTAAATTACAATGTAAATGATTTGAGAAATTTTATTGAGACATTGCCTTTTGAATTAACAACAGCACAAAAAAGAGTAGTGAATGAAATCTGCAGTGATTTAAGGCAACCGATTCATATGCATCGCTTACTTCAAGGAGATGTTGGGAGCGGAAAAACAATCGTAGCTGCGATTGCTTTATACGCTGCCACGAACGTTGGCGTTCAATCGGCCTTGATGGTTCCTACAGGAATTCTTGCTGAACAGCATATGGAAAGTTTAACGGAATTATTCAACCCACTTGAAGTGAGAATTGCATTACTGACAGGTTCAACAAAAACAAAAGAGCGGCGCATCATATTAGAACAATTAGCTAGTGGTGAATTAGACGTTCTTATAGGTACACATGCATTGATCCAGCAAGATGTTTATTTCTCTCGTTTAGGTTTAGTCATTACCGATGAACAACATCGTTTTGGGGTGAATCAACGGAAATTATTAAGAGATAAGGGGAAAGATGCGGATGTTTTATTTATGACAGCTACCCCCATACCTCGGACCTTAGCAATTACGGCATATGGTGAAATGGATGTCTCTATTATTGATGAAATGCCTGCTGGAAGAATCCCAATTCAAACCACGTGGATCAAACCGAAAAATTTTGAAAAAACGCTAGAGTTTATTGAAATTCAGTTAAAAAAAGGGTCACAAGCCTATGTGATCTGTCCGTTGATTGAAGAATCGGAAAGCGTCGATGTTAAAAATGCAACTGATATTTATGAAAAATTAACAGCTTATTATGGCGATCGTTTTCAAGTGGGTTTGTTGCATGGGAAAATGAAATCAGCCGATAAAGAAAGCATTATGGAAAATTTTAAAGAAAAAAAACTACAAGTTCTTGTTTCCACAACAGTAATCGAAGTAGGTGTAAATGTACCGAATGCAACAACTATGATTATTTACGATGCAGATCGCTTTGGATTGTCTCAATTACATCAGTTAAGAGGTCGGGTAGGTCGAGGAGATAAAGAATCGTATTGTATTCTTGTCGCAAATCCTAAAACTGAAAATGGGATGGAACGTATGAAAATCATGACGGAAACAACGGATGGTTTTTTGCTAAGTGAAAAAGATTTAGAACTTAGAGGTCCTGGAGATTTGTTTGGCAATAAACAATCTGGGATACCTGATTTTAAAATCGGGGATATAGTGGGAGATTTTGGAGCTTTGGAAGCAGCTAGACAAGAAGCAGTTCAATTGATCAATCAAAAAGACTTTCTAACAAATGAACTTTATCAACCGATTAGAGAAGCTGTTGGATTTAATGAATTAGAAGGATTAGATTTTAATTGAGGTTCAATCATGATTAGTGGTAATATCTATTAGGAACGTAAAGTTTAGAAATGTTGGAAGTTAACTAGGGAGGCAAATGATTTGAAAATTGCAGTAGATGCTATGGGCGGAGATAACGCTCCAAAAGCAATTGTAGAAGGTGTCATGATGGCAGCTAAAGAATACAATGATATTGAGTTTCTTTTATATGGAAAAGAAGAGTCAATAAGAAAATACTTAACGGATGAAACGAATATCACCATTATTCATACAGATGAAAAAATTGCGAGTGATGACGACCCTGTTCGCGCAGTTCGTCGTAAAAAAAATGCTTCAATGGTTTTAGCGGCGCAAGCTGTAAAAGACAAGGAAGCAGATGCTTTATTTTCTGCAGGAAATACAGGCGCATTATTGACTGCTGGATTATTGATTATTGGAAGAATTAAAGGAATCGATCGACCAGGATTGTTAGTTTCATTACCTGTAATTGGAACAGAAAATGGAACATTTAATTTAATGGATGTTGGTGCAAATGCAGACACTAAACCAGAAAACATTCACCAATATGCGATACTGGGAAGCTATTACGCTCAATTCGTTCGAGGAATCAAAAATCCAAAAGTTGGCTTATTGAATAACGGAACAGAAGAAAACAAAGGAAATGATGTAACAAAAAGAGCTTACCAACTGTTAGCAAACAATACAGATATTAACTTCATCGGAAATGTTGAAGCACGTGAATTGTTAGGCGGGGCAGCGGATGTAGTCGTTACAGATGGTTTTACTGGAAATGCTGTATTAAAAACAATTGAAGGTACGGCTATGTCTATGATGAAACTTATTAAAAATGCTGTGTATGAAAATGGCACAAAAGCTAAATTAGGCGGATTGTTATTAAAAGATAGTTTTTCTAATATGAAAGATGTTATGGATTACTCAAAACATGGCGGAGCTGTGTTATTCGGAGTTAAAGCTCCTGTTGTCAAGACTCACGGATCAACTGAAAAAGAAGCTGTGTACCATACAATCAAGCAAATTCACGAAATGTTGGAATCGCATGTTATTGATGACTTGGTTCACTATTTTGAAGCAAAAGAAACACAAGCTGAATAAGTTTTTCTGAACAAATAAAAAAGGCACATTAAAAAATAGTTGGACAATGTTTGTGAATATCGTTAAAATGTATAAAGTAATGGTAATTTATCCTTAATTACAAAGTCGAATACGGAGGTGTAACAAATTGTCTACTAATGAAACTTTCGAAAAAATAAAAAAAATCATTGTTGAAAGATTTGGCATTGATGAAGAAAAAGTAACTAAAGAACTTACTTTTAAAGATGATTTAGGTGCTGATTCTCTTGATGTTGTAGAATTAGTTATGGAATTAGAGGATGTCTTCGGAACAGAAATATCTGATGAAGATGCTGAACAAATCGCTACAGTTGGAAATGCAGTAACTTATATCGATCAACATAAAAATTAATATGGTTCTCTAGAGTCGCTTAACTTATTTTGAGTTTAGCGACTCTTTCTTTTGAAGTAAACCAGATGAAGGGAGTCTTCACTCTTGTTGCACGTTAGAGGATAAAGCTAGAAATGGTTTATTTTTATGACTAAACACAGTATAATGAAAGAGCATGGAGAAATTTTTATAGAAAGGAAGAATACAATGGATGACGCATTTTTAACACAATTAAAGACTAAATTTGATTTGGTTTTTCATGACCTATCATATTTAGAAGAAGCATTTACCCATTCATCATATGTGAATGAGCACAGGAATCTTGAATTAAAGGATAATGAAAGAATTGAATTTTTAGGAGATGCGGTATTAGAATTAACCGTATCAAGATTTTTATACGAATTATATCCTAACTTGCCTGAAGGGAAATTAACACGATTGAGAGCGACTATTGTTTGTGAAGCTAGTTTGAGTCAATTCGCAAAAGAATACGAATTCGATCAATTTATCCGTTTAGGTAGAGGCGAAGAACGTATGAATGGACGAAAACGTCCAGCATTACTTTGCGATTTATTTGAGTCCTTTATTGGAGCATTATATTTAGATCAAGGAATAGATAGCGTATTATCTTTTCTTGAACAAACAATTTTTCCAAAAATCAAGTCCGGTGCTTTCTCACATGTGATGGATCATAAAACTAATTTACAAGAGTTTTTACAACAAAAAGGTGAAATTGGAATCGACTATCAATTAGTTGATGAAATTGGGCCAGCACATCAAAAGGCCTTTGTGGTAGAAGTACTCGCTGAAGGGCAAGTACTTGGACAAGGACAAGGGAAAACTAAAAAAGCAGCTGAACAAGTGGCTGCAGAAAATGCATTACTTGCTTTGCAAGAAAAATAGTACAGGAGAAAGGAGCCAGTAGTTGTGCAATTAAAAAGAATAGACATCGCTGGTTTCAAATCATTTGCGGATAAAACAACAATTGAATTTCATGATGGTGTGACAGCTGTAGTAGGTCCCAACGGAAGTGGGAAAAGTAATATAACAGAAGCCATCCGTTGGGTTTTAGGTGAACAATCAGCAAAGAACCTACGTGGCGGAAGAATGAACGATGTTATTTTTTCAGGATCTGATACAAGAAAACCAGTCAATTTAGCTGAAGTTACGCTGATATTAGAAAATGAAGATCACTTTTTACCGTTAGAATTTAGCGAAATAAGCATCACGAGACGATTGCATCGAAACGGTGAGAGTGAATTCTATTTGAATAAACAAGCTTGTCGGTTAAAAGATATTGTTGATCTTTTTATGGATTCGGGATTGGGAAAAGAATCTTTTTCGATTATTTCTCAAGGGAAAGTTGAAAGTATTTTCAACAGTAAGCCAGAAGAAAGAAGAGCAATTTTTGAAGAAGCAGCCGGTGTACTAAAATACAAAACACGTAAGAAAAAAGCCGAACAAAAATTAACTGAAACCGAAGAAAATCTAAATCGTGTCCAAGATATTGTCTATGAACTGGAAGGGCAAGTTGAACCTTTGAGAGAACAAAGCAGTATAGCGAAAGACTTTTTATTTTATAAGGAACAATTGACTGAAATGGACATTGCTTTGACGGTTGTTGAAATTGAACGTTTGAAAGTAAAATGGGATGAAAGCAAACATGAGATGAGTTCTTTTGAGAAACAATTAGTTGAAAAGCAAATAAGCTTATCGGATTGTGAAACGCAATTGAAACACAAACGGAAACAAAAAGCTGAATTGACTGATGAAATTGAAAAAACTCAGCAAAATTTGGTTGAAACCATTCAATTATTTGAACAGACTGATGGTCAAAAGAATGTTTTATCTGAACGCAATAAGTACACCACTGAAAATCTGCAGCAACTTGAAGCCACTAAAGAGCAAGCAAATCAGAGAGTGGTTCAATTAGAGCAACAATTAAAAGGGATCGATGAAAACCTTGCTGAGAAAACGGAACAAGAACGACAATTAAAGTCAGAACTTCTAGCTGTTGAAAAAGAAGCCTTGTCTCTTTCTGGAAATTCAAAAGAGACGATTGAGAGTTTGCGAGATGAATATGTTGATTTGATGCAAAAACAAACCAGTTTGCGCAATGAGCAAACCTATCTTGAAAGAAGCTCTTATCAAATGGCACAAAAGAACTTAAAGTCAACCGCATCGGTTAAGGAACTTGAACAAACGATTGGAAAAATTACGGAAGACTTCACACGTATTGCTGAAGAATTAACGAATACACAACAAGAGATTGCTCAGAAATTGTTATTTTATCAAGAGAAACAAGCGAGTATTCAAACTAAAAGACAAGAATTAGAAGCGAACGAGACGCGTATGTATGACGCTTTAAAAGTTGTGCAGCAGGCAAAAGCAAAAAAAGAAAGTTTGAAAGAATTAAATGAAGATTATGCTGGTTTTTATCAAGGGGTAAAAGAAGTTCTGAAGCGCAAAAAAGACATCGGTGGGATCATCGGAGCTGTTGCTGAATTGATTGAAGTACCCAAACAAGCTGAGTTAGCTATTGATATTGCACTCGGTGCAGCTAGCCAAAATATCATTGTTCAAGATGAGCAAAGCGGACGTAAAGGTATCCAGTACTTAAAACAAAAACGCATTGGTCGAGCAACATTTTTACCTTTAACCACAATAAAAGCTCGTCATCTGCCAACATCTGTAGAAAATAAAGCTAGCAGTTGCGATGGTTTCTTAGGGATTGCGAGTAAATTGATTGCCTATCCTGAAGCTGTTGCAACGATCATACAAAATTTATTGGGAACAACCATTGTTGCCAGAGATTTGTCTTCTGCTAATACCATTGCACGTGAAATCCAATTTAAGTACCGTGTAGTGACTCTTGAAGGCGATGTGATGAATGCCGGGGGCTCAATGACTGGTGGAGCGAGCAAGTCTGGCAATCAGGGGAGTTTATTTGCTCGGAAAAATGAATTAACAAATTTAACTAAGCAAATCGCTCAAATGGAAACAACTTTGACGGAAAAAGAAATAGAAGTTCGCACAATGAAACAAGTAATAAAAAAAGAAGAGACAAACTTAAATGAATTACGTGAACTTGGAGAAAAACAACGCTTGAAAGAACAAGAACTAAAAAATCAAGCGGAAACATTAGAAGAAAAACAAATCCGGTTAACAAGAGAGTTAAAGGCTGTCCAATATGAATACAAAGAAGCAAAAGAAGAAGTAGAGTCCTATGAGTTGAAAAAAACGGAGTTAACGGAATCTATTCAAACGGTCAAAAAAGAAATGGAGCACATTAATCATCAGATTTTACTGGCTTCTTCTCAAAATGAAGAGCGTGAAAAAAATCATACATTGGTTAATGAGAAACAACAACAACTACGAACTAAATTAGCTGCTTTAAAAGAGCAATTGCTTAGTTTGAAAAAAGAACAAAAAGCGGTCTCTAGTCAACTAGATGATCAACAGAAAGACATTACGACCATCACTAGCCGAATGGAACAAATGACGCATTTTGACGGTACGCATCAGATGACTAAAAAAGAATTAAGCGATCAGCTAGCGCAATTATCAGCCACAAAGCAAACGCTAGAAAATCAATTATTAAAAATAAAAAATGAAAAAGTACGTATTGAAGATCAATTGAATGACATCGAACAATTAACGACACTAACAAATAATCAAAAACATTATCTGTTAGAAGAAAAAGCAAGAGCTGAAGTTTCAATGAATCGTACAGATGTGGCGATTGAAAATCGCTTGACTTATTTAAATGAAGAGTACAGTATGACTTTTGAAGCGGCTAAAGAAAGCCATTTGCTTGAGGTTTCTATAGAAGATGCGACACGTAAAGTGAAATTGCTGAAACAAAGTATTGAAGAGCTGGGTGCTGTTAACATTGGTGCTATCGAAGAATTTGAACGTGTGAATGAGCGGTATTCTTTCCTTGTGGATCAACGTGAAGATTTGATAGAAGCAAAAGTTAGTTTGTATACCACGATGAATGAAATGGATGAAGAAGTAAAGATTCGCTTTTCTGAAGTGTTTGAAGATATTCGACTGAAATTTTCTGAAGTTTTCCCACAGATGTTTGGCGGAGGATCAGCTGAATTACGGTTAACAGATCCTAAAAACTTGTTAACGACCGGTATTGAGATCATCGCTCAACCTCCTGGGAAAAAACTACAGCAGTTAAGTCTCTTATCTGGAGGGGAACGAGCATTTACAGCAATTGCTCTAATGTTTGCTATTATACAAGTCCGGCCAGTACCCTTCTGTATTTTAGATGAAGTTGAAGCCGCACTAGATGAAGCTAACGTCATCCGATTTGGTCGATATTTAAAGCGATTTGATGGAGATACTCAATTTATTGTCATTACTCACCGTAAAGGAACAATGGAAGAAGCGAATGTTCTTTATGGGATAACCATGCAAGAATCTGGTGTTTCTAAAGTTGTATCTGTTCGTTTAGAAGAATTAACAGAAGCACATGTAGGAATAACCTAGAAACGATAGCGGAGGAAAGGTCGATTAGTGTCGATCTTTTTTTCCCTTTTAAAGTAGTTATTAAAGAGATTGGAGTCAAAGCATGATTAAACTAGTTGCAATTGATTTGGATGGAACATTATTAAATGGAAAACATGGTATATCAGATGAAAATAAAGAAGCAATCAAACAAGCAAAAGAACAAGGCGTAAAAGTAGTCCTTTGTACCGGCCGACCTTTGTTAGGAATGATCGCCTATTTAGAAGAGTTAAATTTAAGAGAAGCTGGAGATTATGGCATTACTTACAATGGTGGACTAGTACAACGTACAGATACTGGCGAAGTATTATCTAAGACAACATTAACAAAAGCCGAAACAGAAGAAATTTTTGAACTAAGCAAACAGATCAATGTTCCTTGTAACTTCATTGATTTAGAAAAAATTTATGAGCCTCCATACCCTAAAGGAAGAGACTCGCTATATCCAACAGTCATGTCAGCATTGCCATATGTTCCAATAGCAATGGAAGAAGTACCAGAAGATATTGCCATCAATAAAACAGTGTTTTGTTACGCTCAAACTGATTTAGATGAAGCCATCAAAAACATCCCAGTTCATTTTTATGAAAAATATACGATAATGAAATCTCGTCCAATATTATTAGAGCTAATGCCTAAGGGTGTAGATAAAGGTAGTGGAATAGCTGTTTTAGCCGATTTACTAGGTTTTGAAGCATCAGAGGTAATGGCATTAGGGGATGAAGCTAACGATGCAGCAATGATTGAATATGCAGGTATGGGAGTAGCCATGGGAAATGCTACGGATGACATTAAATCCATGGCTCAATATATTACTAAAACAAATGAAGATCATGGCGTGGCACATGCCATTCAAAAATTTGTGCTCAATTAAACATTAACATTGCCAAGAAAAGAGGGTGTAAAATGGGATTATTCGACAAAATCAAAAAAGCTTTTACAGGTGAAGAGAAAGTTGAAACCACAGAAGTAACCGAAAAGTATGAAAAAGGTCTTGAGAAAACGAGGAAAACATTTTCTCAACGCATGAATGAATTGTTTGCTAATTTTAGAACAGTCGATGAAGACTTCTTTGATGAACTTGAGGAAGTTTTAATTGGGGCAGATGTTGGTTTTGAAGCGACAATGGAAATCACAGATGCCTTACGCCAAGAAGTAAAATTGAAAAATGCAAAAGCATCAAATGAAGTTCAACAAGTTATTATTGAAAAAATGGTTGAAATTTATGAAAAAGGGAATACTGAAAAACCGGAAGTTCTTATCAATCCTGATGGTTTAACGGTGATTCTGATGGTTGGCGTAAACGGTGTAGGGAAAACCACAACAATTGGCAAGATGGCGCATCTTTACCAACAAGAAGGAAAAAAAGTACTCTTAGCAGCTGGAGATACTTTCAGAGCCGGTGCGATAGAACAATTGCATGTTTGGGGTGAGCGTGTTGGCGTAGAAGTAATCAGTGGTAAAGCTGGCGGAGATCCAGCAGCTGTAGTATTTGATGCGATTAAAGAAGCTAAACAGCAACAAGCTGATATTTTATTCGTAGATACAGCTGGACGTTTACAAAATAAAGTAAACCTTATGAATGAGTTAGAAAAAATGAAACGTATTATAGAACGTGAAATACCAGGTGGTCCACATGAGGTATTGCTTGTATTAGATGCCACAACTGGACAAAATGCGATGAACCAAGCTAAACAATTTAAACAAACGACCAATGTAACTGGAATCGTATTAACTAAATTGGATGGTACAGCAAAAGGTGGAATTGTTTTAGCTATTCGTAAAGAGTTGGATATTCCTGTGAAATTTGTTGGGTTAGGTGAAAGTATGGATGACTTGCAACTATTTGATCCAAATGAATACATTTATGGATTATTCAGCGAATTAATTCAAAATTCGATTTAATAAAATTCTTATAGAGTAGCCTTTTAAGTAAAATTAAAAGGCTACTCTTTTTTTCTCGAACGTGTGTGCGTTTACATTTTGAAACTGGTTCACCAATGTGATAACATTGCAAAGTATGCTGTTATTTTACATTCATACAAGCACTTATTTTAGATTTTAAGGAGGAAAAAAAGTGAAAGATAAAATTTTTGAAGGGCTGCAAAAAATGGGTAAAACCTTTATGCTGCCTATTGCATTGCTTCCAGTAGCAGGTTTGCTATTAGGAATAGGGTCATCTTTTACTGGAGATTCATTTGTAAGTCTATATGACTTAGAGTGGTTACTAGGGGAAGGTACTGTTTTATACGGTGTTTTAACAGTACTAAAAGATTGTGGCACGATCGTGTTTGATAATTTACCACTGCTCTTTGCAGTTGGGGTTGCTTTAGGAATGGCTAAAGCTGCCAAAGAAGTTGCGGCTTTATCAGCTGTTGTAGCGTACTTTATGATGTATGCATCTTTAACAAGTACTATTACAAACTTTGGAAATATAGAAAAGTTGCAACAAACGCCAGGATTAATTGCTTCGGTACTTAGTTTTGATGCAACAATGAATACAGGTGTATTTGGCGGAATCATTATGGGATTAATCGTTGCTGCCTTGCACAATCGCTTCTATAAAATCGAATTACCAGATGCTTTATCGTTCTTTTCTGGAACGCGTTTCATACCAATCGTATCAGCATTTGCAGCTGTAATCGTAGGGATGATTCTTGCATTTGTCTGGCCATATGCTGGTGCAGGGATTGCATGGTTAGGTTCAGTTGTAGCTGAACTTGGGTACATTGGAACTTTCTTGTATGGTTTTATTTATCGTGCATTGATTCCATTAGGTCTACATCACGTGTTTTATCTTCCTTTCTGGCAGACAGCACTTGGAGGAACAGCTGAAATTAACGGAACAATTGTTGAGGGAGCTCAAAACATCGTCTTCTCACAATTAGCTAATGGACAAGTTGTTGATCCTGAAGCAGCAAAATTCTTCTCTGGGTTATTCCCGTTCATGATTTTCGGATTCCCAGCCGCAGCTTTTGCAATGTACCAAACGGCTAAACCAGAACGTAAAAAAGACGTTAAGGGACTGATGATGTCTTCTTCACTAACGTCAATTTTTACAGGAATCACAGAACCGCTTGAATTTTCATTCTTATTTGCTTCGCCGTTCTTATACTTCGGAGTCCATTGTGTATTAGCTGCATTCTCGTTTGTAATTATGCACTTCTTGAATGTTGGAGTAGGGCTGACTTTCTCAGGTGGCTTACTTGACTTTGTATTGTATGGTATCTTACCAGGACAAGGAATAACCAACTGGATACCAGTTGTCTTAGTAGGAATTGTTTATGCACTTGTTTACTATTTCGTTTTCCGTTTCTTTATTACAAAATTCGACTTGAAAACACCAGGTCGTGAAGATGAAGTAGCTGAATCAAAAATGTATACAAAAGCAGATTACCAAGCTAAAAAAGCTGGCGGAACTACATCTAATGAACCCGTTCAAGATGAAATGTCACATGATATTATAGAAGGACTGGGTGGAAAAGAAAATTTAGTCGATGTTGACAATTGTGCAACACGCTTAAGAGTAACGATCAAAGATGGACAATTGGTTGATCAAGCTATGTTGAAATCAACTGGAGCAGCTGGAGTCGTTGTCAAAGGAAATAGTGCCCAAGTTATTTATGGACCAAAAGTTTCAAATATTAAATCAAATATAGATGAATATTTAGCTAGCTCAACAAATACAGCAACTGCATCTTCTGTTAAAAATTCTAACCCTGCTGATGAAATGTCTGCAAATATTATTGAAGGACTTGGTGGAGAAGAAAATCTAATCGACGTTGACAATTGTGCTACTCGTTTACGAGTTACAGTTAAAGATGGTCAATTAGTTGATCAAGCTAAGTTAAAATCAACTGGAGCAGCTGGAGTTGTTGTCAAAGGAACTAGCGCTCAAGTCATTTATGGACCTAAAGTAGTAAATATTAAATCAAATATTGAAGAATACCGTAATGGCAAGCTATAATTTGTTTCTTAAGTAATTAAACTAGTGAAGAACTCCTTTAACGGGCAAAGATTGTCCTGCCGTTAAGGGGGTTCTTTTTGTAAGTTATCCGATAACCTTATAACTCAGTAATTAGAAATAGTGAAAACGACTAAATGGATTAAAGAAATGTTTGTAAAAACAAGACAAACTATTGATTATTTAGGCAAAAACAGGTACGCTATTAAGGTGTGTAAACGTGTTTTCCTTGACAGTTGTTAAGCAAAGAAAGAAGGGTTACGATTGGAAATTGAAAAAACAAATCAAATGAACGCCTTGTTCGATTTCTATGGCTCTTTATTGACCGACAAACAAAAAAGTTATATGCAATTATATTATGCAGATGATTTTTCTCTGGGTGAAATTGCAGAAGAATTTGAAGTTAGTCGTCAAGCAATTTACGATAACATCAGGCGAACTGAAAATAGCTTAATCGAGTATGAAAAAAAGCTACACTTATTGGAAGATTTCAATACAACAAAGGCCGTCATAGAGGATATGTCAAGTTACATTAAAAGTCACTATCCAAAAGATGAGGTATTAGAACAGTTTATTGAGTTATTAAAAAAAGACAGAGATGAGAAATAAAGGAATGGTGAAGTAGAATGGCATTTGAAGGTTTAACTGAACGTCTCCAAAATGCGATGACGAAAATGCGTCGCAAAGGGAAAGTATCAGAAGCTGATGTAAAAGAAATGATGAGAGAAGTACGTTTAGCCTTATTAGAAGCTGACGTTAACTTTAAAGTTGTAAAAGATTTTGTTAAAACGGTGAGTGCTCGTGCAGTAGGTTCTGAAGTATTGGACAGCCTTTCTCCTGGACAACAAGTAATTAAAATTGTTAATGAAGAATTGACCGAGTTGATGGGTGGAGAACAAGCCACGATTCAAACGGCACCTAAAGCACCTACAGTTGTCATGATGGTTGGTTTGCAAGGGGCAGGTAAAACGACTACAGCTGGTAAATTAGCTAGCTATTTGCGTAAAAATCAAAACAAACGGCCTCTATTGGTTGCTGCCGATATTTATCGTCCAGCAGCAATTCAACAATTAGAAACCATTGGTAAGCAGTTGGATGTTCCTGTTTTCTCTATGGGAGATCAAGTCAGTCCTGTTGAAATTGCAAGACAAGGGATCGAAAAAGCAAAAGCAGAACACTTAGATTTCGTGTTGATCGATACTGCTGGTCGTTTGCAAATTGATGAAACATTGATGCAAGAGTTAAGCGATATTAAAGAAACGACACAGCCAACAGAAATTTTCTTAGTTGTTGATGCAATGACTGGACAAGAAGCTGCAAATGTTGCTTCATCATTTAATGAGCAATTAGATATCACCGGTGTCATCTTAACGAAATTAGATGGAGACACTCGTGGAGGAGCAGCCCTTTCTATCCGTGCTGTTACTGGTAAACCTATCAAATTTACAGGTTCTGGTGAAAAATTAGATGCTTTAGAACCATTCTATCCAGAGCGTATGGCCAACCGTATTTTAGGTATGGGAGATATGTTAACGCTGATTGAAAAAGCTCAAGAAGATTTTGACGAAAAGAAATCAGAAGAAATGATGACAAAATTACGTGAAAATAGTTTTGACTTCAATGATTTCATTGAACAAATGGATCAAGTCAGCAATATGGGGCCGATGGAAGATATTTTAAAAATGATTCCAGGTATGAGCAATGTTCCTGGATTAGATAAACTTCAAATCGATCCAAAAGATACTGCCCGAATGAAAGCTATTGTTTTATCTATGACACCGCAAGAAAGAGAAAATCCTGATCTTTTATCTCAAAGCCGACGTCGTAGAATTGCTCGAGGATCAGCTCGTCCAATAGCTGAAGTAAATCGATTGATCAAGCAATTTAATGAATCGAAAAAAATGATGAGTCAAATGTCTAAAGGAAATATGAACGGTATGGAAAATTTATTTGGACAAGGTGCAAAAGGCAAACTTGGAAAAATGGCTATGAATTCTATGGTTCGTAAGAATAAGAAAAAAATGAAGAAAAAGAATAAAAAAAGTCGCAAATAATATCTTGAAATAGCAAATAACTACTTTATAAAAAAAAAACAAGCTGTAAAGAAAAAACACTTTACAAGCTATAAATAAACTGGTAAACTACTTATTGTGAGATAGTTAATGGAGGTGTAAGAAATATGGCAGTAAAAATTCGTTTAAAACGCATGGGATCAAAAAGAAATCCTTTTTACCGTATCGTAGTTGCAGATTCACGTTCTCCACGTGATGGACGTTTCATCGAAACTGTAGGAACATACAACCCAGTTGTTGATCCAGCAGAAGTAAAAGTGGACGAAGAAGCAGTATTAAAATGGTTAGCTAATGGTGCTCAACCTTCTGATACAATTCGTAACATCCTTTCAAAAGAAGGCATTATGAAAAAATTCCATGAATCAAAAAACACTAAATAAAAGGATGTTTTCTATGGCTGACATAAAAGATTTAATTCTTACAGTTGTGAGTCCTCTTGTAAGTCATCCGGATGATTTGGCAATTGCTTTAGTAGAAACTGAAGAGTTTTTAGATTATCAATTGTCTGTTCATCCTGAAGATGTTGGACGAGTAATTGGAAAAAAAGGTCGCGTAGCAAAAGCTATTCGTACAATTGTTTACAGTGTTAGAGTTCTTGGACCCAAACGCGTAAGATTGACAATTGCCAATAGCTAAATTCCGGAAAAGAAATCATTTCTTCAATAAGAGATGGTTTCTTTTTTTATAAATGATTTTATTAGACATCCAGCTGAATAGATACTTAAATGAAAAAATTAATTGTAAATGAGGGAACGCAATGAAAACATTGTATAATGTAGGGAAAATTGTTAACACACAAGGGATAAAAGGGGAAGTTCGAGTTATTTCAAAAACTGACTTTCCTGAAGAAAGATACAAAAAAGGGTCTACGTTATCCTTATTTCAAGATGGCAAGTTAGTAACGGATTTAACTGTTGCAAGCCATCGTAAACACAAGAATTTTGATATCCTATCTTTTGAAAACCACCCAAATATCAATGATGTAGAAAAATACCGTGATGGCATATTGAAAGTTAGTGAAGATCGCTTAACAGAATTGCCAAAAAATGAATTCTATTTGCATCAAATAGTAGGATTGACTGTACAAGATGAAGAAAAAAATATCATTGGGAAAATCAGCGAAGTAATGTCTCCAGGTGCTAATGACGTATGGGTAATTGAACGTCCGAAAAAGAAAGATCTACTGATTCCATATATTGAAGAGGTCGTATTAGAGGTTGATTTAGAAAATCAAATGGTAACGATTCATATGATGGAAGGGCTAGATGATTAATGAAAATTGATGTTTTAACATTGTTTCCACGAATGTTTCAAGGACCATTGACCGAATCCATTATTGGAAAAGCAATTGATAAAGACCTACTACAAGTAAATGTGATGAATTTTAGAGACTATACAGATAATAAGCACCAGAATGTAGATGATTATCCGTATGGCGGCGGTGCAGGAATGTTATTAAAAGCGCAGCCTATTTTTGCTGCCATAGATGCAATCAATGAACAGGCGCCTGATACTAAAAAGCGAGTGATCTTATTAGATCCTGCTGGTGTTCCGTTTACTCAAGCGGTAGCGGAAGAACTGGCAGAAGAAGAACATCTAGTATTTATTTGTGGTCATTATGAAGGTTATGATGAACGAATTCGGTCATTGGTAACGGATGAAATTTCGCTAGGGGATTATGTTTTAACCGGTGGAGAACTAGGCGCCATGGTGATGATCGACGCAACGGTACGTTTGTTACCAGAAGTTTTAGGAAACGATCAATCAGCTAAAACGGACTCTCATTCCACTGGATTATTGGAACATCCACAATATACTAGACCAGCTGAGTATCGTGGTATGAAAGTTCCTGATGTGATCATTAGCGGAAATCATAAAAAAATAAAAGAGTGGCAAGACAAAGAATCCATCAGACGTACAATGGAAAGACGTCCGGATATGCTTGAAAAAGTTTTATTAACAGCTGAACAACAAAAATATTTAGAAGAACTAAAAATGGAAAAAGAAGCTTCTAAAGAATAAAGAAACCAAGTTTATCAGAGTTTTTTCTGAGAAATAAGGAAATTTACTTTACACCCTTTAGTGCTTATGTTAGAATTATTTGGTGAGCGGGTAAAGCCTGCCATTAAAACGATGTTCCGCTGTATCCATATGTGATATATGAAGGTTTGTTGGAAGGAGAAAAACATAATGAGTAATTTAATTGAATCAATCACTAACGAACAATTACGTGAAGACATCCCAGCTTTCCGTCCAGGAGATACTGTACGTGTTCATGCTAAAATCGTTGAGGGTACTAGAGAACGTATCCAATTATTTGAAGGTGTTGTAATCAAACGCCGTGGTGCTGGAGTTAGCGAAACTTACACAGTTCGTAAAATTTCTAATGGAATCGGCGTTGAACGTACATTCCCATTACACTCACCACGTGTTGCTCAAATCGAAGTTGTTCGCTTTGGTAAAGTACGTCGTGCTAAATTGTATTACTTACGTGCATTACACGGTAAAGCAGCTCGTATTAAAGAAATCCGTCGTTAAGATGATTTTTTTAAGTTCTAACTCTCCTGAGTTAGAACTTTTTTTGTTTTCTTAAATACGCTGTTAATTATGAATAGAGTACGTTATAATTGAAAATGAAAAAGCGATTAGAACTTAAAAAAGTGGGGTATTGTAGAGTGAATAAAGCATTAGTAAACTTTGAAGCCATCTTGAAGGCAAAACATGTGCCTTTAGCTAAGAAAGAAATAAAAAATGGACAAATTTTGTATAATGGTAAATTTAAACTGAATGATCAGCAAGCTTTGCCATTTGGGGTTGTTTTTGATAATAAAGAAGAAGGCATCATTGATTTTCAAATTGTGTACCATAAACTAGCTTATGTAACGAATTTTGATGCAAAACAAAAAGTGTTAGAAGTTTTAAATGAATTAAATGAAATGAAAACAGGTTATTATCGTGTTTGTCTTGCTGGAGATGGGGAAATTTATATGAGACTTCTTTCACGGACAACAGAAGATGTAAGAGCAGCTTATGAAATGATGATCGTAGGATCCACGATTGCTAAAAGTATCCTTCCTAAAATAGAAGAAGCTGTAGGGAAAAAATAATTTTAGTAGAATCGTTATCATGAATAAGAGAGTAGGGATTTCATGAAAGACCGCAAACCGTTATTTCATGCTGAGATAGTCAACGAAACAGGCGTGAATGGTCAAGCATTTGTAAAAAATGGCGGATTGAATGTTAAACTGTCCAGTCCCTTAAGTGATGAGGAAGGCACAAATCCCGAAGAATTACTTGGATTATCTTTTAGTACGTGCCTCAATGCTACGATTCAATCCTTGTTGAAAGCCAGAGGAAAAGAGAATGAAAGCCGCGTTGAAGTTCATGTTGACTATATGCGTGAACCCAATGGAATCGGATTTTTCTTTAATGTAGAAGCTTTTGCAAAAATTGAGGGGCTACCCTTTGAAGAAAGCGAAGAAATCGTGAAAGAAGCTGAAAATCGTTGTCCGGTATCTAAATTGTTGGTAGGAAGCCAGACAGTTTCTGTAACAGCGGTTGAACAATTTTAAATAAAAACGCTAAAAAGACCTTCAAGTTCATATTTGAAGGTCTTTTGCATTTTACTCACTAAAAAAGTGTCGAACTATCTGTAATTGATAAATTGCAAATCAATTGGGAGATCTGTATCTCTTAATAGAGCAATAACTTGTTGCAGATCATCACGATTTTTACCGGTTACTCGTATTTGATCGTCTTGTATCTGAGTTTTAACTTTAATACCAGATTTTTTAATCAATTGAGTAATCGTTTTTGCGTGTTCTTTATCAATTCCATTAACTAAGTCAGCGAATTGGCGCACATTTCCTCCAAAAGCTTTTTCAGTTGAAGAATAGTGGAGATTTCTGGTAGGAACGCCTCTTTTAACCAATTTATTAGACAATACGTCTTTTACTTGCTCTAATTTGAAGTCGTCATCTGAAACTAAAACCAATTTTTCTTTTTCTAATTTGATCTCGCTGATGGAGCCTTTAAAATCAAAACGATTGGCGATCTCTTTTGTTGCCAACTGAATGGAATTTTTTATCTCTTCCATATTCATTTCTGAAACGATATCAAAACTTGCTTCTTTTGCCATAATTCTTTCCTCCTTCTACATTGTGCTCTTAAATTGTACCACAAAGACGTGTGTAGGAGAAGGAAACGGATACAAATGAGAGCGTAATGAATAAAAGTATTTTTTGCTTTCCTTATAAAGAAAAACTTGTTATCCTTGTTTGATTAAGTAAGTAGGGGGTTGCCAAATGACAAAATTAAAAACACCAAATTTTTGGATCGAACACACAAAAAAAATCTTTTTTATCTTTTTTGCAGCCATTACAAATGCAATAGCTATGAATAACTTTTTAATTCCCTCTAATATTTATGCATCTGGGATTAATGGAGTATCGCAATTATTAGCAGATATTCTTGGAAGCAGTTCAGGAATTGTCATTGATACAGGTATCCTGATTCTCGTATTTAATATCCCAATCGCAATACTTGGGTGGTTTAAAGTAGGGAAAAACTTTACATTATATAGTTTTTTAACCTCTATCTTAATTTCATTTTTCATCATTCTCTTGCCGGTTAATCCATTAACGACTGATCCTATGATGAATGCTTTATTTGGAGGTATTATCAGTGGAGCCGGAATTGGATTTGCTTTGAAATACGGTTTTTCAACTGGTGGAATGGATATTATTTCAATGGTGCTAGCTAAAACAACGGGGAGATCAATTGGCACCTTAACATTTGCCATGAATTTGTTGATTGTTTCGTCAGCTGGTTTTTTATACGGATGGGAATATGCGTTGTACACATTGGTATCGATTTACGTCATGACTAAAGTGATTGATACGATCCATACTAGTCATCAAAAAGTTACGGCCATGATCGTGACCAATGAACCGGATGCTTTAGTAAAAGGTATCCATGAAAAATTAATCAGAGGCATCACTATTATTCCTGCCAAAGGGGCATATTCAGGAATGGATCGTTCTATTTTAATGGTGGTTATCACTCGTTATGAAATGTATGAACTCGAACAAGCGGTCAGGGAAGCTGATGCTTCAGCGTTTGTTAATTTTATGGAAACGAATAAAGTGTTAGGTGAGTTTTGGAGTTCTGATCGACAAAAGGAATCTCAATTAAAGAAATAAAGTAAGACAAGGAACCATTCCTAATGAATGACTCCTTGTCTTTTTTCACGTTTAATTAAAGGAAGAAACTAGACTAATTTAAAGTAATTTTCTAAATAATGAGCCAAGCCTTCTTCATTATTGGTTTTTTCCGTTACATCATTTGAAATGTGTTTTAAAGTATCGATTCCATTTTTCATTACTACGCCATGTCCTGCATATTGAATCATTTCATAATCATTGTCTTCATCCCCAAAAGCAATAATATCTTTTTGTTTGATACCATATACTTGAGCAATGCGTTCGACACCTAATGCTTTTTGTACACCTGCTGCTACGATTTCTAAACAAGGCGTTTGTCCGCCCCAAGTTCGAATTTCGACTGAATCGCCATAACGAGCTGAGATTTTTTCAATGATATACGCTTGATTTTCTTTATCTGTAAATACACAAACAGCAGTAGGGTCTTCTTTTAAACTAGAAGATGTTAGTTTTGAAGCGCCTTTTTTTCCTTCTGGAAAGAAATCACTATAAGGAACGAAATAGTTATCCGCAAAAACCGTATCTCTGAGTTCAGCTGCAATTAAGTGGATATCTAACTCTTTTTTTAACGTTAGCATATCTAAGGCAATTTCACGATCTAATGTTTTGTGGTATTGTGATTCCCAATTTAATTGGTCTGGCAAATGACACAACGCTCCGTTAAAGTTAACCATGGGCGTTTCCATACCTAATTGAGTATAAAACTGTTTGCTGTTTCTATAAGGTCTGCCGGTTACGATTGAAACAAGGTGACCCGCATTTCTTAAAGTTGTGAGAACATTTTGTGTTCTTACTGAAATTTCCGAACGATTGTTCAATGTAGTGCCATCTAAATCAAGAGCAATTAATTTTTTATTCATCAAAATCCTCCGACTATTCTTCATTTGTCTTTATAAAAGCTTCTATGTTTCTTTTATGCTACACTTATCGCATAGAACCTTTACGAATAGTGTACCACAAAGTCTATAAGAATAAATATAGAAAGAGGTTAGATAGATGATAACGGTAAAACAGGAGAATGTGAATGGTATCCCTATATTAGAAGTTGTTTCAACAGAAAGTATAAATGAAACTTTACCAACTGTTGTTTTTTATCATGGATGGACAAATTTTAAAGAAAGCTCTTTAGTCCATGGGTATGAAATCGCCAAAAAAGGATTTAGAGTATTAATTCCTGAAGCTTATTTACATGGAGAAAGAAGTCAAGGAGCACCAGTAAACGAAAGAAGCATGGAATTTTGGGATGTTGTCCAACATAGTCTAGTGGAATTTCCATCCATCATCGACCATTATGTAAAAGCGGGATTAACAGATCCTAGTCGCATCGGTGTGTCTGGCCTTTCTATGGGCGGCGTAACAACTTCAGCTTTATTGACGCAATATCCTTGGATAAAAACAGCGGTTGTCTTGATGGGAAGTCCTGCACCGATTCCATTTTCTAAATGGTTATTGACCTCAAAATGGCAACAAGGGGTAGAAATCGATTTTGAGTCAGAACAATTTGCTCCTGCTATTGAATCGTTAAAAGCTATTTCACTCGATTTACAACCTGAAAAAATTGATGGCAAATTTGTTCACTTCTGGCATGATGAAGATGATGATTTAGTGCCTTATCAACCCACTTTTGATTTTTATAAAAAAATTAAAGATCAAGATTATGGACAACATATGAGTTTTACAACGACAGAAGGACATGGTCATCATGTCCCTTATATGATTTCGGTTGAAACAGCTGAATATTTCAACAAACATTTATAAAAAAATCACAATCTCTCGTTGAAATGATTTACTTTGCCTCTGATAAGAGGTAAAATAAAGTCAAAAATGAGAAGGTGGTTACCCAATGGAACCAACTAGTGAAGATCGTATAGAAGAGCTTAAAGGACGCATAATGACAGCTTTGGAACAAGTTATAGATCCAGAACTGAACATTGACATCGTCAATCTAGGATTAGTTTACGCTATTGAATTGATAGATGAAAATCACTGTGTGATAAAGTTAACGTTAACTACAATGGGTTGTCCATTAGCAGATACTATTACTAATGATATTATGACAGCTATGCAATCAATCCCTGAAATTACTTCAACTGAGGTTAAGTTAGTCTGGTATCCTGCTTGGGATACTAGCAGAATGAGCCGTTATGCAAGAATTGCGTTAGGCGTTAGATAAAAAAAGTTTACTCTAATAACAGCTGAAAGTAAGTTCTGATCCTATAAGTCCAAAAAATTTAAAAATTCAATCATTTTAGTTTGACCTTTACTGACTAATTGAATATAATAAAATTAGAAAAAATCAAGGAGGGGTTCCAATGGATATAGAAAAAATGACCACTACGATGCAGCAAACCCTTGGTGAAGCTCAAAGTATTGCCGTAACGAGAAAACATCAAGAAATTGATCTTCTCCATTTATGGAAAGTATTTTTGACTCCTGATCATTTTGCACGTGGACTTTATCAATCTCTCGGAATCGATACAGATGATTTTGAATTTTTTGTAGACCAAGAATTAGACAACTACCCAACTGTGGAAGGCTCAAATGTTCAATATGGACAAGGAATGAGTCAAAATTTATATCGGTTGCTAACTGAAGCAGATGCGCTGAGGGCTGAATTTCAAGATGATTTCCTTTCAACCGAAATCGTTTTGCTAGCGCTTATGAAATTGAAGAACCATAGTTTAACAAAATATTTAACCAAAAATGGATTAACTGAAAAAGCATTAAAAGCTGAAATTGAAAAGATAAGAGGAGGAGATCGCGTGACCTCACAAAATCAAGAAGAAACCTATCAAGCACTTGAAAAATATGGAACAGATTTGGTTAAAGCAGTAAGAAGTGGAGATCAAGATCCGGTTATTGGAAGAGATGATGAAATTCGTGATGTGATTCGTATTTTATCTCGTAAAACAAAGAATAATCCTGTACTGATTGGAGAACCTGGTGTCGGTAAAACGGCGATAGTAGAAGGTTTGGCTCAACGGATCGTTCGAAAAGATGTTCCCGAAAATTTAAAAGGAAAAACTATTTTTTCATTAGATATGGGCGCATTGATCGCGGGAGCTAAATACCGGGGTGAATTTGAAGAGCGGTTAAAAGCAGTCTTAAAAGAAGTGAAAAAAAGTGAAGGACAAATCATCTTATTTATTGATGAGATCCACACTATTGTAGGTGCCGGTAAAACAGAAGGCAGCATGGATGCAGGAAATCTATTGAAGCCTATGTTAGCTCGTGGCGAATTGCATTGTATTGGCGCAACGACACTAGATGAATACCGGAAATACATGGAAACGGATAAAGCGCTGGAAAGACGCTTCCAGAAAGTACTTGTTGATGAGCCAACAGTAGAAGAGACCATCAGTATTTTAAGAGGGTTAAAAGAACGGTTTGAAATTCACCACAGTGTAAATATTCATGACAATGCTTTAGTTGCTGCTGCAACGTTATCCAACCGTTACATTACGGATCGCTTTTTACCGGATAAAGCCATCGATTTGATAGATGAAGCTTGTGCAACGATTCGAGTGGAAATGAATTCACGACCTACTGAATTGGATCAAGTTTCGCGTCGTTTGATGCAGCTGGAAATCGAAGAAGCAGCGTTGAAAAAAGAGAAAGATGATGCTAGCATCCGAAGATTAGAGATCATCCAAGAAGAATTGTCTAATCTACGTGAAGAAGCCAATCAGTTGAAAATGAAATGGGAAACTGAAAAAGAAGAAGTCGCTAAATTGCGTAACAAACGTGCTGAAATTGAAAAAGCCCGTCATGAGTTAGAAGAAGCTGAAAGCAACTATGACTTAGAACGTGCAGCTGTTTTAAGACATGGACAAATTCCTGCTTTAGAAAAAGAACTGAAAATGCTAGAAGAGGAACAACTAGCTGCCCAAGGCAATTCAATCAGACTTGTACAAGAATCGGTAACGGATGAAGAAATTGCCGTCGTTATTGGTCGAATGACGGGTATTCCTGTTAGCAAGTTAGTTAAGGGAGAACGCGAAAAATTGATGTACTTAGATACGTCATTAAGTGAACGCGTCATCGGTCAAGATGAAGCGGTACAAAGTGTATCAGATGCAGTTATCCGAGCTCGAGCTGGTATCCAAGATCCTAATCGTCCACTAGGTTCATTTCTGTTTCTAGGGCCTACTGGGGTAGGGAAAACTGAATTGGCTAAAGCTTTAGCCGAAAACTTATTTGACTCACAAGATCATATGGTGCGGATCGATATGAGCGAGTATATGGAAAAACATACTGTTTCAAGATTGATAGGAGCGCCTCCAGGTTATGTTGGATATGATGAAGGAGGGCAATTGACCGAAGCAGTAAGAAGAAGTCCTTATACTATTGTCTTGTTAGATGAAATCGAAAAAGCTCATCCGGATGTATTTAATATTTTGTTACAAGTATTAGATGATGGACGCTTAACTGATTCTAAAGGCAGAATGGTCGACTTCAAAAATACGGTTTTAATCATGACAAGTAACATTGGTTCTGGTCTATTGTTGGAAGGTACGGATGAACAAGGGCAAATAAAAGAAGCGACGAAAGAACAGGTGATGTCATTGTTAAAAACATCCTTTAAACCAGAGTTCTTAAATCGAATCGATGATACGATTTTATTTGCACCACTTAGCATACAGGTTGTGAAGAAGATCGTTCTCAAATTAGTACAAAATTTGTCAGAACGTCTAGCAGAACAAGATATTGAACTGACTATTTCAGAAGAGGCACAAATATGGATAGCAGAAAAAGCTTACGACCCAATGTATGGTGCAAGACCGTTGAAGAGATTTATTACTAAAGAAGTAGAAACACCTTTGGCTAAAGGGATTATTTCTGGAGAGATCCCACCAAAATCCAAAGTAACGATTACATTAAAAGAAGATCAATTATCCTATGAGACAGTGATATTCGAGGACTAACAAAAAAAGACATTCGTTAGAATGTCTTTTTTTGTTTATAAAAAGCTTATTTAGCTGCATGTCCGTGTTTTTGATTAGGAAAAGACTTGGCAATTAAAATAACCATAACGCCAATGAATAATCCAATAGCAGATGCTGTAACAAAGTCATACGAGCCGCTTGATAATGAACTACCAATGTAATTTACAGCTTGTCCTATAAGGAATCCCCAAAATAATGTCACTAAATATTTCATGATATAACCTCTCTTCTTTTACTCGTTCATTTTAGCACTTTCAAAAACTTTGTAAAGCAAAAGTAAGTGGGTTTTTTTGGTCTTCGTCTACTTTAAGATAGTGCAGCAAGAATAAAAGTTCTTTTTAGAAGGTTTGCGTATACGAATCTTAGAAGGGTATAATAGATAGTAATGAGTTAGAATGGGGTGACAAAATGTCATTTGTACAATTACAAGTTATTAGTTCTTATAGTTTATTACAAAGTACAACTTCAATTGAAGAGCTAGTGGTCAGAGCAAAAGAAAGAGGTTATCAAGCGATTGCTTTAACCGACCACAATGTCTTATATGGAATGGTCGACTTTTATAAAATGTGCAAAAAACATCAGATCAAACCCATTTTAGGGTTAACGTTAGATGTTGGCGGCATTGTAAATAACGATGAGACGTATTCAATTATTTTATTAGCTAAAAATGCTAGAGGCTATGAAAGTTTGATGGCTCTTTCAAGTGAAAAAATGTTATTAGCTGAAAATGAACGCCTTACAATTGAACAAATAAGTCAATATAGTCAAAATTTAATCGCAGTAACACCTGGAGAAAAAGGGGAAATAGAAACCTTTTTACTTCAAGACGAAAAAAAATCAGCAACAACAGTGGTAAAAAAATGGCAAACTGCTTTTCCTGAGCAACAGTTTTATCTTGGTATACAGTTGCATCAAAAACTTAAACCAATCAAAGATGCAGTAAACGAACTAGCAAATGAAACGAACACTTTAACAGTTGCTATGCAAGATATACGATATATGGATTCAACTGACGACTTTGGCACTACAGTATTAAGAGCGATCAATAAGGGAGAGATCCTCTCCAATCAACAGGAAGCTGAAGAAGGCGAGTATTATTTGCCTGAAAGCAATGAGGTAGAAAAGCTATTTAAAGATAACGACTTGGAACAAGCTGCTCAACGAACCAACGAGATAGCTGGAATGATTGATGCAGATATATCCTTGCATCAACAATTGTTGCCAAAATTTCCTTTACCTAAAGACACAGTGACAACGGAATTTTTAAAAGAACAATGCCTAAAAGGGTTAACGTTGAGAGTAACTCAACCAGATGAGCGATACACAAAGCGATTAGATTATGAGTTAGCCGTTATCCAAAAAATGGGATTTGAAGATTACTTTTTAATTGTGTGGGATGTTATGGCTTATGCTCATAAAGTAAAAATTGTTACGGGTGCAGGCAGAGGTTCAGCAGCTGGATCTTTGGTGGCTTATTTGCTGGAAATCACAGATGTTGATCCAATTGAGTACAATTTATTATTTGAACGGTTTTTGAATGAAGAACGGTATACAATGCCTGATATAGACTTGGATTTCCCTGATAATCGACGTGAAGAAATTTTGCATTATGTAAAAAATAAGTATGGTCAAAATCATGTTGCTCAGATAGCTACTTTTGGAACATTAGCAGCTAAAATGGCTCTAAAAGATGTAGCACGAGTATTTGGGCTAAGCCCTTCAGAAGCAAATGTGTGGTCAAAAGCCATTCCAAAAATATTGGGTATCACTTTAGAAAAAGCCTATAAAGAATCAGCAACACTCAGGAAATTAGTTGAAGAAAATGATAAAAACAACTTGCTATTTAAAACAGCCAAAAGAATTGAAGGTTTGCCTCGACATATTTCCACACATGCAGCAGGAATCGTTATCAGTGATAACCCACTAACTCAGTATGTTCCTTTGCAAAAAGGTGGAGGAGAAATTCTATTAACACAATACCCGATGGGAAATGTAGAAGAAATCGGGTTGTTAAAAATGGACTTTTTAGGATTGAAAAATCTAACGATTATTGACAGTACGCTAAAAATTGTCCAAAGGGAAACTGGAAAACGCTTGGATCTTTTGACTATTCCAATGCAAGACCAAGAGACTCTGCAATTATTCCGTCAAGCAGATATGGTGGGAATTTTTCAATTTGAATCTACTGGAATAAAAAACGTTCTTCGTAAATTAGAGCCTTCTTCAATCGAAGATATCGCAGCCGTAAATGCTTTGTATCGTCCAGGCCCAATGGAACAAATCGATACATTTATTAAAAGAAAAAAAGGTGTCCTTTCCATAGAATACCCTCATGAAAGCTTGTCAGAAATATTAGCGGTCACTTATGGTGTAATGGTATATCAAGAACAAGTCATGCAGGTAGCTGCCAAAATGGGTGGGTACACATTAGGTCAAGCGGATATTTTAAGACGAGCGATCGGGAAAAAACAAAAATCAATTATTGATAAAGAGAGACACCATTTTATTTCTGGTGCAAACCAATTAGGCTACACTAAAGAAGTGGCCATGCAGGTTTATGATTATATCGAACGATTTGCGAATTATGGGTTTAACCGTTCCCATGCAGTAGCTTACTCATTCATTGCGTATCAGATGGCCTATTTAAAAGCGCACTACCCAAATGCTTTTTTTGTGGCGCTATTAAATTCAGCCCTAAATAGTTCTGCAAAGATGAAAGAATACATTATTGAAGCAAAGAAAAGAAAAATAAAAGTTATTCCACCTAATATCAACACGAGTTTTAGCGGATTTACATTAACTGAAAAGGATATTTTATTTGGTTTCAATTCAATCAAGGGATTAAGAAGAGATATGATTGTCGAAATGATCCAAAATCGAAAAAGCGATGGGAAATATTTAGATTTGATTGATTTTCTCAAAAGATTAGATAAAAAATGGTTGAAGCCAGAATACATTAAACCCTTGATCTACGCAGGAGCATTCGATCAATTTGATTACACTAGAGGGGCTCTTTTAGCTTCGGTTGATGGAATTGTTCAAAGTATAAAAATGAGTGGAAACAATATTGATTTATTTGAATTATTAAAACCCAAATATGAATTTGCTCCAGATTTAACGCTTGAAGAAAAATTAGAAACAGAAGAACAGTACTTAGGCACGTATTTGTCAGGTCACCCAACTGAAAAGTATGATCAGCTGAGACAATGGAAACAAGTTGAGTACACAAGCGAGTTGACTGTTGGAAAAACAAGTAGAATTATAGGTATGGTAAAAAATGTGCATAAAATCCGCACGAAAAAAGGCGAGTCCATGGCTTTCGTAACAATTAGTGACACTTCTGGAGATTGTTCGCTCACGCTTTTCCCAACAAAATATCGTCAATTTATTGATCTTCTTAATAACGGGTCTATTTTATATGTTTCTGGGAAAGTTGATTCAAAACGAGAAGATACGCCTCAAATGATTGTCAGTCAAATGGAAGATGTTGAGAGAGTAATGGACAGTTATACTACTAAAAAGTGTTTTATACGGATACAAGAGGTGCAAAATACCAGTGACACCTTAGAAAACATGAAAAGAATAATGATGAAGGCAAAAGGGAATATACCGGTCGTTCTCTATTATGTACAAACAAATAAAAAAATCGTTTTAGCAGAAGAAAATTGGATCCATGATACACCTGAATTAATAGAACAATTGGAAGAGTTACTAGGGAAAGAAAATGTTGTGATTAAAAATAGTTAAATATAAGTATTTTTTTAATAAAAACTGATTTTTAAAAAGACAAGACGTTATAAAAATGGTAGAATAGCAGTTGAGCTTATGTTTGTAAGTTTGAAGAAAGAATGATTTGTGCTAGAATATATATGTGTAATGAGTAAAAAGATTTTTTAGATGATACTAGTTATGAGTTGTTTAGAAGAGCTGTTTTACTTTAATCTATTTTATGAGGTGAAGTCAATATGAAACGTATCGCTGTTTTGACAAGTGGTGGAGATGCTCCAGGAATGAATGCAGCTATTCGAGCTGTTGTACGTAAAGGTCTTTATGAAGGTATGGAAGTATATGGTATTAACTATGGCTATGCTGGTTTGGTAGCTGGTGATATACGTAAATTAACTCGTAGAGATGTAGGTGATAAGATCTCGAGAGGTGGAACTTTTCTCTATTCTGCTCGTTATCCTGAATTTGCTACTGAAGAAGGTCAATTAAAAGGTATTGAACAACTAAATAAATTTGGGATTGAAGGTTTAGTAGTTATTGGCGGAGACGGTTCTTATATGGGAGCTGCTGCGTTAACTAGACACGGCTATCCAACTGTAGCTTTACCAGGTACAATCGACAACGATATACCAGGTACTGATTTCTGTATCGGATTTGATACGGCTATTAACACTGTATTAGATTCTGTTGATAAAATCCGTGATACTGCAACAAGTCACGTGCGCACTTTCATTATTGAAGTTATGGGACGTAATGCAGGGGACATCGCATTATGGACTGGTGTAGCAGGAGGAGCAGAACAAATTATTATTCCTGAAACAGAATTTAATATGGAAGAAATTTCAAGCACGATTCAAAAAGGCCGTGAACGTGGGAAAAAACACAGTATCATTATTTTAGCTGAAGGCGTAATGAATGGAAACGACTTCGCAGATGAATTATCAAAATTTGGTGATTATCAAGCTCGTGTTACAGTTCTAGGACATGTTCAGCGTGGAGGTTCTCCAACTGCTCGTGACCGAGTATTATCAAGTGTTTTTGGTGCGAGAGCTGTTGACCTGTTAAAAGTTGGTAAGGGCGGATTATGTATAGGAATTGTAGACAATAAAATTGTTGAAAATGATATTGTTGAAACCTTGAAAACAAAAAAACATATGCCTGATGTCAGCTTATACAAATTAAATCAAGAAATATCTTATTAAACGAATTACAAACTTTAAAAAAATTGTAATAAAAAATTGCTGTTGGGAGAGATAATAGAATGAAAAAAACGAAGATTGTATGTACGATTGGTCCAGCAAGTGAAACAGTTGAACAACTGGTTCAAATGATAGATGCAGGTATGAATGTAGCCCGCTTAAATTTTTCACATGGTGATTTTGAAGAGCATGGTGCACGTATCAAAAACATTCGCGAAGCCTCAAAACGTACTGGCAAAATGGTAGGAATTCTATTAGATACAAAAGGTCCTGAAATGCGTACACACAACATGAAAGATGGTCGTGTGGATTTTGAAGCAGGAGACGTTGTTCGCATCTCAATGACAGAAGTTGAAGGAACAAAAGAAAAATTCTCAATCAGTTACCCTGAATTGATCAATGATGTAAACCCTGGAACTCACATCTTATTAGATGATGGTTTAGTGGATCTTGAAGTAACAGACTTAGACCATGCAAATGGTGAAATTGTTGTTTTAGTTAAAAACCCAGGAACATTGAAAAACAAAAAAGGTGTTAACGTACCAGGAGTATCTGTTAACTTACCAGGTATTACTGATAAAGATGCTGCTGATATTCGTTTTGGTTTAGAAAATGATATTGACTATATTGCTGCAAGTTTCGTACGTCGTGCAAGTGATGTATTAGAAATCACACAAATTCTTGAAGAAGAAAACATGACTCACGTTCAAATTATTCCTAAAATTGAAAACCAAGAAGGCGTAGATAACATTGACGAAATCTTGAAAGTTTCAGATGGATTAATGGTTGCACGTGGAGACTTAGGAGTTGAAATTCCTACAGAAGAAGTTCCTATCGTTCAAAAAGCCCTTATCCAAAAATGTAATCAAGCTGGTAAACCAGTTATCACAGCTACACAAATGTTAGACTCAATGCAACAAAACCCACGTCCAACTCGTGCGGAAGCAAGTGACGTTGCAAATGCTATCTTTGATGGTACAGATGCTATTATGCTTTCTGGAGAAACTGCTGCTGGGGATTACCCTATTGAAGCTGTACAAACTATGGCACGTATTGCTATTCGTACAGAAGAAGCATTAGTAAACCAAGATGCATTTGCATTAAAAGCTTACAGCCAAACAGATATGACTGAAGCTATTGGTCAATCAGTAGGACATACTGCTCGTAACTTGAACATTCAAACAATTGTTGCAGCAACTGAATCTGGACATACTGCACGCATGATTGCAAAATATCGTCCAAAAGCTAACATTGTTGCTGTTACGTTTACAGAACGTCAAATGCGTGGTTTAGCATTAACATGGGGAGTTTCTCCAGTAGTTTCTGAAAAACCTGGTTCAACTGATGATATGTTTAATCTAGCTACTAAAATCGCTCAAGAAACTGGATTTGCTTCTGCAGGAGATTTAATCATCATTACTGCTGGTGTACCAGTTGGAGAACGTGGAACAACTAACTTAATGAAAATCCAATTAATTGGAACTAAATTAGCTAGTGGTCAAGGTGTAGGATCAGATGCTGTTATTGGTAAAGCAACTGTCGCAACAAGTGCTGAAGAAGCAAATAAAAACGCTGTTGAAGGTGGAATTTTAGTTGTTAAAACAACAGATAAAGACTACTTGCCAGCAATTGAAAAATCATCAGCTTTAGTAGTAGAACAAGGCGGTTTGACTAGTCATGCAGCTGTTATTGCTATTGCAATGAGCATTCCTGTAATTGTGAATGTTGAAAATGCAACAACACTTATTGAAAATGATGAATTAATTACTGTTGACTCACGTCGCGGAATTGTTTATCGTGGAGCTACAACAGCAATCTAATCACAATTAACTAAACAAAACTCTCTTGAGGATTGATTTTAGATCCGATAGGGAGTTTTTTTGAGTAATTTATTATTTAGTTTACATAAAAAAAATATGGTAAACTTGCTTTGGATAAATTGTTCCTTACTTCCCATCTTCTTCTTTTTCCTATAAAATGAAGGAGATGGATCAGTAGAACAAAAATGCAAAGATTATTTTGAAACTTATGGAGGAAAAAATATGAATCAATCATTAGGAAAAGTTATTACAGGTCTTGTTACAGATGTAAACGAGGATGCGTTTTTTGTACAAAAAGATGGAGTAACCTATAAATTAGATAAAGCAGAAGGAATGGAGTACAAACTTGGAGATACCGTTGAAGGTTTTGCTTATATCTCAATGGATAAAGACTTTATGTTGACTCAAGACATACCTAAAGCTCAAGTTGGACATTACGCATGGGGAACGGTTATAGATACACGTAAAGATCTAGGTGTATTTGTAGATGTAGGCTTACCCGATAAAGAATTAGTTGTTTCACTTGACGAGTTGCCTACAATTAAACAACTGTGGCCTAAAAAAGGTGACCGTTTACTGATAACAATAAAAGTAGATGATAAAGACCGTATGTGGGGAGAACTAGCAAGTGATGAAGTATATCAATCACTAGCAAAAAAAGGAACAGAAGAACTAATCAATCAAAATATCAAAGGAACAGCTTACCGTCTGAAAATGATTGGAACTTTTATTTTGACAGAAGATAATCAAATTGGATTCATTCATCCTTCAGAACGTAAAGACGAACCGCGTTTAGGAGAAGTTGTATCAGGACGTGTTATTGGTGTTAGACCAGATGGTGTTATAAATGTTTCCTTAATGCCGCGTGCTTATGAAGCTATCGGAGACGACGCTGCAATGTTGATGGCCATATTAGAAAGAACCAAAACTGGAAGCTTCCCTTATACCGACAAAAGTTCGCCAGAAGACATTTCTGATCGATTTGGAATCAGCAAAGGTCAATTTAAGCGTGCTATTGGCAATTTAATGAAACAACGTTTAATCGTGCAAGAAGATGGCGAAACAAAACTTGTTGCACCCGTAACTAAAGTAGAAAATGAAGAAGATCAAATAGAACTAGATAATGAATAAACTAAAGAAGGCAGTTCACAAAGTGTTCTTGCCTTCTTTTTGTGTTTCACTCAGGATAGTATTTTTAATGAGATAGAGGTGAAGAAATTGAATGAAGATATAGAAGAATATATACGTTTTCTTACAATCGAACGAGGTCTTTCAAAAAATACAATTGAAAGCTATAAAAGAGATATCAGACAATACTTGATTTTTATTGAACAAATCAAGGTAACCGAATGGAATCAAATTGATCGATATACTGTGTTGTCATTTTTGCAGGATTTAAAAGAAAAAGAAAAATCAGCAGGTACTATTATTCGAATGGTTTCTTGCCTAAGACAATTTCATCAATTTTTAAAACAGGAACAAATATCTCAAAGTGATCCGATGTTACATATTGACACACCAAAGAAAGCACAAAAATTGCCAAAAGTATTGTCTATTAAAGAAGTAGATCGTTTAATAGAAACTCCGAATACAGGAGAGACACTAGGATTAAGAGATCGTGCAATGCTTGAAGTGATGTATGCAACCGGTTTGCGAGTTTCTGAATTAACAGAATTGAAATTAGATGATTTGCATTTATCACTTGGATTGATTCAGACGATTGGTAAGGGTGATAAAGAACGAATTATTCCCTTAGGCGATCTGGCAATCACATGGATTGAAAAGTATTTGCGGTATAGCCGGACAAAATTAGAAAAAGAAGGTCAGCGTTCACCGCACTTATTCCTAAACCATCATGGGCGTAAATTAACCAGACAAGGCGTATGGAAAAACTTGAAAATAATCGTAAAAAAAGCTGGGATAGAAAAAGAAGTGACACCTCATACGTTGCGTCATTCATTTGCGACACATTTATTAGAAAATGGTGCTGATTTAAGAGTGGTACAAGAGTTGTTAGGTCATTCAGATATCTCCACAACTCAAATATATACTCATATTACCAAACAAAGGATGTCAAGCGTTTACAAAACCTATCATCCCAGAGCTTGAAAAATAAAGTATTCAGAGTTTTACTCGCTTTCTTGTGTACTTTTTACTATAATGAAACTGTAGAAACCTATTATTAGGAGGATGAAAAACGAATGTCATATAAAAGAGTGCATTTAATCGTTATGGATTCAGTCGGTATTGGAGAAGCGCCTGATGCTGATAAATTTAATGATTTAGGAAGCGATACTTTAGGTCATATTGCGCAAGAAGCTGGCCTAACGATACCTCATCTAGAACAATTAGGGCTTGGAAACATTAAACCGTTGAAAGATGTTCGCAGTGTGGCAGATAGTCTAGGGTATTATACTAAACTAGAAGAAGTATCAGTAGGTAAAGATACTATGACTGGCCATTGGGAAATTATGGGGCTGAATATTCAAACTCCCTTCCGTGTTTTCCCGGAAGGTTTTCCAGATGATTTATTAAAAAAAATTGAAGACTTTTCTGGCCGTAAAATTGTAGGAAACAAGCCTGCAAGTGGGACAGCTATCCTTGATGAATATGGACAGCACCAATTAGAAACAGGAGATTTGATTATCTATACTTCAGCAGATCCTGTGTTACAAATTGCAGCTCATGAAGAAGTTATCCCATTAGAAGAGTTATACCGTATTTGTCAATTTGTAAGAGATATTACAAAAGATGATCCTTATATGATTGGTAGAATTATTGCTCGCCCATACATTGGAGAACCGGGTAATTTCACAAGAACAAGTGGACGTCATGATTATGCGTTAGATCCTTTTGGAAAAACTGTCTTGAATCATTTAAGTGAAGCTGGCAAAGAAGTGATCGCAATCGGTAAGATCAATGACATCTATAATGGAAAAGGCATTACTGATTCTGTACGTACGGAACACAATATGGATGGTGTGGACAAATTGTTGACCATTATGGACAAAGATTTTGAAGGCCTTAGTTTCTTGAATCTTGTTGATTTTGATGCCAAATTTGGGCACCGTCGCGATGTTGTTGGCTATGGTCAAGCAATAGATGAATTTGATGATCGAATTGATGAGATCGTTGGGAAATTAAAAGAAGACGATTTACTGTTGATTACAGCTGACCATGGAAATGATCCGACAGCTCCTGGAACAGATCATACAAGAGAATATGTTCCTTTACTAGCGTATTCCCCATCCATGAAAGGGCATGGCGAAATTCCTCAAGGACACTTTGCAGATATTGGAGCAACTATTGCAGAAAACTTCAATGTTCAAGATACTGGTTTTGGGAAGAGTTTCTTAAAGGAATTAAACTAAAAGGAATTAAACTAAAAAAAGAATTAATGGAGGACGGTTATGACTACCGCAATTTTAAATAAAGTAAATGAAGCAAAAAATTATATCCTCGAAAAAGGCGTTCAAGATATCGAGATCGGTTTAATTTTAGGATCAGGATTAGGAGAATTGGGCGACGAAGTTGAAAATGCAATTGCAATTTCTTATGGTACAATTCCTCATTTCCCTGTTTCAACTGTAGAAGGACATGCTGGACAATTAGTCTATGGAACACTTGGTGGTAAAAAAGTACTAGCTATGCAAGGGCGTTTTCATTTTTATGAAGGCTATTCTTTAGAAGAAGTAACTTTTCCAATCCGTGTAATGAAAGCCTTAGGTATTCATTCGTTAATTGTTACGAATGCAGCTGGTGGAGTCAACACTGACTTTACACCTGGGGAATTGATGATGATTACAGATCAAATCAACTATACAGGCACAAATCCTTTAATTGGACCAAATGATGCCTCTATGGGTCCACGTTTTACGGATATGAGTCATGCCTATGATTTAGCGTATCAAGAAACTGTCCGTTCTGTAGCGAAAGATATGAATATCGATTTAAAAGAAGGCGTTTATATCGGATTTTCTGGACCTACTTATGAAACACCTGCAGAAATAAAAATGGTTCGTCTTTTCGGAGCAGATGCAGTAGGAATGTCAACCGTTCCTGAAGTTATAGTAGCAAAACACGCTGACATGAGAGTAATCGGTATTTCGTGTATCACTAATTTAGCAGCAGGGATGCAAGCTCAATTAAATCATGAAGAAGTTGTTGAAACGACTCAACGTGTTAAGCATACGTTTAAAGCTTTTGTAAAAAATATCCTTTCAGAAATATAATCAGAAAAATACAAAGAGAAACTGTGAAAAGCTATGGTTTATTAGCCGTAATTTTAATCAGTTTCTCTTTTGTTCATCTCTTGAGTAGGTTGGAGAATGAGGCTTTTTATACGTATTAAAGGGATAAGCCTACATTGAGAAATGCTTTATTTTGTGTTAAAGTAAATAAAGCAAAAATCAAGAGAAATTGAAATGAGGATAGTCGATTAATGGATGAAAGATTACTAACGGGCACAATGAGAATGAATGAAGCTAACCATTTAGAAATTGGCGGTGTAGACACAGTTTCATTAGTTGAAAAATATGGAACACCAGTCTATGTATATGACATTTCTCAAATAAAATACAAAGCACGGACATTCAAAAAAGCTTTTCAAGATCGTAACATCAAAGCTCAAGTTGCCTATGCAAGTAAAGCATTCTCTTGCTTGGCAATCTATCAACTGATGGCAGAAGAAGAAATGTCATTAGACGTTGTTTCTGGTGGAGAGTTATTTACAGCCATAAAAGCAGAATACCCAAATAAAAAAATCCATTTTCATGGGAATAATAAATCAGATTCAGAAATTATTGCAGCTTTGGATTATGACATTGGTTGTTTTGTTGTCGATAATTTTTATGAATTAAGTAAACTGAATGAATATACTCAACAGCGTCAACAAAAAGTGTCTATTCTATTACGGGTGACTCCTGGAGTCGAAGCTCATACTCATGAATACATCACCACTGGGCAGACCGATTCTAAATTTGGATTTGATTTAGAAAATGGACAAGCTCAGCAAGCTTTAGAAATGTCTTTGGAAATGCCTTATATCGATGTAATGGGTTTGCATTGTCATATCGGTTCACAGATTTTTGAAACAGACGGTTTTAGTCTAGCGATTGATAAACTAATGATACAGTCAAAAGAATGGCAAGTATTGTTTGGCTTTCAATTGCGTGTTTTAAATGTTGGTGGAGGTTTTGGCATTAGATATACATCTGAAGATGAGCCTTTACCAATTGAAGATTATGTGAATAACTTAATTGATGAAGTTCAGTCTGTTTCAAAAAAAATTCAACTGCCAATGCCTGAAATTTGGATTGAACCAGGTCGTAGTCTAGTAGGAGATGCAGGAATCACTTTATATCAAGTTGGTTCGCAAAAAATGATACCAGATGTTCGAAACTACCTAGCGATTGATGGCGGTATGACGGATAACATCAGACCTGCCTTATACGATGCAAAATATACAGGAGTTTTGGCTAATCGTGTAGCAGATGCAGTAGAAGAAACTTACTCTATAGCTGGGAAATGTTGTGAGTCTGGCGATATGTTAATTTGGGACCTGCCACTGCCAAAAGCAGATGCCACCGATATTTTAGCTGTTTTTAGTACGGGTGCTTATGGTTATGCAATGGCAAGCAATTACAACCGCATTCCAAGACCACCAGTAGTATTTGTTGAAAACGGAAAAGATTTTTTGGCTATTAAGCGAGAAAGTTATGCAGACTTAATGAGATTAGATTGCTCTCTGTATTAATAGATATGCACTAATAGTTAGTGTTGCAAGCTTAAAGCGCTAGGAGGAAATTATGTTACTCGATTACAAAAATGATTATGAAAAAATTTCAATGGGATTGCTCTCGTTCGTTCCAGATTTAAAAGACGTTTCACGTTTGCAAGATGAAATGGATTGGTATCAAAGTAAAGAAGATCGTAAACTTTATTTATGGAAAAGTGAGGACACTCAAGATATCATAGGTGTAATAGGCGTAGAAATTGGAAACGACATGATATTGTTAAGGCATATCTCAATCAATCCTTCATTTAGAAATGAAGGCGTTAGTTATAAAATGTTAGAAGCTTTAGAACATCGTTTCCTACAAAAAAAAATAATGGGAACATTAGAAACGTCCGCTTTGGTTGCTAAGTGGGAACAAGAAAAAGGTAAACAAAACCAACAGCAGAGCTTAGTAACTGATGAAAAAGGCGAGGGTTAGATGTCATCTGATATAAATATAAAAACTGATGCGTTTGAAGGGCCGCTAGACTTATTGCTGCACTTGATCAAACATTTAGAAATTGATATTTACGATATTCCAATTGCTGATGTAACGTCACAATACTTGAATTACATTCGAGCAATGAAAGTATTGCAGCTAGATGTTGCGGGCGATTATTTAGTTATGGCCGCTACGTTAATGGCCATTAAAAGTAAACTTCTGTTACCTAAACAGGAGATCGATGCAGATCAAGAAGATGAAGGGTTTTATGATTCTGGTGAAGATCCCCGAGATGCATTAGTAGAACAATTGCTAGAATATCGAAAATTTAAATCAGCAGCCGCTTTGTTAAAAGTAAAAGAAGAAGAACGAAGTCACTACTTTTCTAAGGAGCCCGCTAATTTAGAGCTGTTACAAGAAAAAGTCCCTCTCGAACCTCTTCAAATCAGTACATTTGATTTAGTAGCTGCTTTTCAAGAAATGTTTAATAAAAAAATGAAAAAAGTCCCTTTACAAACAAAAATTAAAGCTGAAGAGACTTCAATTAATGAAAAAATGGATTTTATCATGGGAAAACTGAGAAATGTAAAAGCCGATCAAGGGGTTTTGTTTGCAGGTTTTTTTGAAGAGCCAACAAAAAATGAGATGGTAACGACCTTTATGGCTTTACTTGAACTTATTAAGGAAAAAGATATTTACATTCAACAAGAAATAACCTATGGAGATATTATTGTCTATCCATCAGAAACAGAAGAAATAGGTGATGAGTAGTATGGATGAATTAGCAGCAATTGAAGCACTGCTCTTTGTAGCTGGAGATGAGGGGATGACACTAGAGGAAATTTCGAGTCTTTTAGAGTGTTCAACTCAACAAGCGTATCAATTTTTAATGCGACTTCAAAAAGAGTATGAGACGATGACTGCCAGAGGGCTGATGCTGCTTGAAGTAGGAAATCAGTATCAACTAGCGACTAAAAAAGAGTATGCAGATGTCATAAAAAAATATGCTATCTCACCTTTAACCACTAACCTTTCACAGGCAGCATTAGAAACACTCGCCATTATAGCGTATAAGCAGCCTTTGACTCGGATGGAGATTGATGAAATACGGGGAGTTCAAACAAGTGGAGCATTGCAAAAACTTACGCTTAGAGGATTAATAGAACCGAAAGGACGAGCAGAAGGCCCTGGAAGAGCTATTTTATATGGGACTTCGGACTATTTCATGGATTATTTTGGTCTTAAAGATCTAAATGATCTACCTAAGATAACCGAATTAGAAACTGAAACCAGCGAAAAAGAATCAGATTTATTTTTTGAACGTTTTAATCAGCAGTTTGAATAAGAATAAAAATAGAGTTGTATGAAGGAGAAATTATGGAAAGATTGCAAAAAGTTTTAGCTCATGCCGGAGTAGCCTCGCGTCGTAAATCAGAGGAACTTATTTCTAAAGGACATGTTAAAGTAAATGGAAAAGTTGTTAAGGAAATGGGAATTCAAATTGGGAATTCTGATGTAGTGGAAGTGGATGGAGTTCCAATTTATAGAGAAGAACCGGTCTATTTTTTACTAAATAAACCTAGAAATATGATCACAGCCGTTTCAGATGATAAGGGACGTCCTGTAGTAACGGATTTATTTGCTAATATCGAACAACGAATTTATCCAGTTGGTCGATTAGACTATGACACAACCGGAGCATTGATGTTAACAAATGACGGAGAACTTTCCCAATTATTGATGCATCCTAAGTATCAAATAGATAAAACGTATGTTGCTAAAGTAAAAGGTTTAGTTGATAGAAAAGCACTGAATAAGCTTGAAAAAGGTATTGTTATTGAAGGTAAAAAAACGGCTCCAGCTAAAGCTAAAATCCTTTCATCTGATCGTGCAAAAGATATCACTATGGTGGAATTAACCATACATGAAGGCCGCAATAGACAAGTAAAAAACATGTTTCAAGCTATTGGTCATCCGGTAGAAAAGTTAAAAAGAGAATCTTATGGTACATTGACGTTAGATGGATTACAACCAGGCGAATGGCGTGAATTAAAGACATTTGAAATTTATCAATTGCGTAATTCAGCAACTCAAGAAGAAAATAAAACAAACTAATAAATAAATGAGTAAAGAGCTTGAATAAAACCAAGTTCTTTTTTTTATAAACAAATAGATGATGTAGCTTTTCTTTTTTTAGAATAAGCACTTCTTTTTTGAGAACGTTTTAATGTTTCAATAAGGAATCATGTCAATTAGTTGAAAATTGTAACAAATGTTGTGTATACTGATATTAGACTAAATTTCTGTATGTAAGTGTTAAAGGAAAATGATGAGGTGGAAATATAATGGAAAATGATGTAATGCATCTGTTAGTAGTAGATGACGAAGATCGTATTCGTAGACTATTAAAAATGTATTTAGAAAGAGAAAATTATGTCGTTTTTGAAGCAGACAATGGTGAAGATGCCGTTAAGATGGCTTTAGAGAATGATTACGATTTAATTTTGCTAGATTTAATGCTTCCCAAAATGGATGGTATCCAAGTTGCTGAGAAAATACGTGAAACTAAAAATACTCCAATCATGATGTTGACCGCTAAAGGGGAAGAAGTTAGTCGTATAGAGGGATTTGAAGTGGGTGCAGACGATTATATTGTGAAACCATTTAGTCCAAGAGAAGTCGTTTTAAGAGTATCGGCTATTCTAAAAAGAACCCAAAGCGGAAAACCAAAAGAAAAAGCAAATCCTGATTTAATTAAAATGCCTCATTTTGAAATAGATGACCAATCTCATCGTGTCTTGGCAGATGGGAATGCTGTCAATCTGACTCCAAAAGAATATGATTTATTATTATATCTGGCACAATCTCCAGATCAAATTTTTGGAAGAGAACAATTATTACGTGAAGTATGGAAGTATGAGTTCTTTGGTGATTTAAGAACGGTAGATACTCATATTAAACGTTTAAGAGAAAAATTAACGAAGCATTCTGAACCGGCTGCAAAAATGATCGTGACCGTATGGGGTCTAGGGTATAAATTTAATTCTTTTCCAGAAGAATCTGAAAAGTAGGTCGGGATATGTTTAAACTAAATAGCCTTGTAACCCGTACTTGGGTAGTAACCATGTTAGCTATAGGTTTTTGTTTTTTTACCTCAACTCAAGTATATGGAATGATTTATAAAAAAAATATTGAAGAAAATTATATAAAAGATTTTGAAAGTTCAATGGATGCTATTGCAATCATGTCTGAAGAAGATCCAAATTTTTTAATAGAAAATTTGGATAAAATAAGACCTTTTAATTCGCATCTTTTTTTGATTATCCAACAAGAAAATGAACCTATTGCTTATTCGTCCAACATTGATTTGGATAAACAATTAGAAGCTATAGAAAAAGTTGCAGCCACTAGGCAAGTGAACGCTGCATTAAATAGTGGAGAAGACGCTTTAATTAAGGATGAAGTGAAATTTGATGGAGAGTCAAAAACACCGTTTATCATGAAAATTCATCATTTTGACCTTAATAACCAAGATGGTCAACTATACATCTATGGAGATTTATCTTTTTTAAATAAAACCAACAGTAGGATGGCAATGTGGTCAGTTGCGAATTTGATTCTTTATATCGTGATAGGAATTATATTGTTTTATTATTTCCAACGCAGACTAGGCCATCCTTTAACTCAATTGAGAGATATCGCTTATGATTATGCTAAAAATGATTTTTCAAAGCAAACGCAATCGAATTACAAAGATGAGTTAGCTCAATTAGCACTTGCTATGAATAAAATGGGCAAATCATTGGAAGTAACAGGAGCGGCAACTAGACAAGAAAAAGAACTGTTAGAAAATATTGTGACGTCCATCTCAACGGGAGTATTGTATTACAATCAAGATAAAACATTATTGATGTCTAATCCACTTGGAGATGAATATTTACAACACTTGTATCGATCAGATCAAGTAATGAAAACAGTCATACCTGAAGTGTTAGAATACCGAATTGATTCTGTTATCAGATTTCCCGAAAAAGTAAGTTATGAAAACAATATTGATGATTATTATTACAATATAACATTGATACCACTTTTTGATGAGAATTTAGAAAGTGTTCGTGGTGTATTGGTTTCTATTCAGAATATCACTAAAGAAAAAAGGCTTGATATTATGAGAAATGATTTTATTAACAATATCTCTCATGAATTAAGAACACCTTTAGTTATGATTCAAGGATACAGTGAAGCTATTTTGGATGATGTAGCCGAAACGCAAGAAGAGAAAAAAGAAATGGCTAAGATAATCGGTGAAGAATCTATTCGAATGAACCGTATGGTTAATGAAATGCTTGATAGTTCTAGAATGGAAGCGGGCTTTATAAATTTGATTAAGCTGGATGTTCAGTTAGATGATTTTTTCAATAAATTATTTACACGATTTGCTACGATGTCTGAAAAAAATAATATTGAAATGAAATTGTCTATTGATCCTAATTTAGATTCTTATTATATGGATGAAGACAAGATGAATCAGGTATTTGTAAACTTGATCAATAATGCAATCAGACATACTAGTTTGGCTAATAAAGAACATAAGCAAGTGGAAATTTGGGTACATTTGGATAAAATTATGGATGAAGTACTAATCGAAGTAAGAGATAATGGAACAGGAATTTCTGAAGAAGATGTTCCTTATGTTTTTGATCGATTTTATAAAGCTGATAAATCACGTACTGTAATGAAAGGCAATAAAACAGGTACAGGTATTGGTTTATCCATTGTTAAAAATATTATAGAAGCGCATGGCGGCTTTGTCGAAGTAAAAAGTGTCATACATGAACATACTATTTTTATTGTTCATTTACCTTATATCGATTGATTTACGAATAAAAAGTAAGTAACTGTTGATTTTTCTTTTGTTATGGTATACAATTAAGATGTTAAAAAAAATATAAAGATTCGTCTTCAGGGGCAGGGTGAAATTCCCGACCGGTGGTATAGTCCACGAGCTAAATAGCATTATTTAGTTGAACTGGTTTAATTCCAGTACCGACAGTAAAGTCTGGATAAAGAAGATGGAGTTTATTTGAATATGCTTCACTATTCAAGTGCTCTGTTTAATTATCTGAAGATAATTAGGACGAGCATTTTTATATTGTTTTTATTTAAATAGACTCAGTAATGCCTGTGCTGATGAGTCCTTTTAGGAGGATTTTTATGCAAACTAGTAATACGAAGAAAATGGTGGGAATCTCCATGTTGGCTGCTTTTGCAACCATTTTGATTTCATTTGGTTTTCCAATAATTCCAGGAGTTACTTTTCTTAAAGTAGATTTTAGTGATATTCCTGTTTTGATTGGAATGTTTTTATACGGTCCGGTTGGAGGCGTAATGGTTGCGTTTATACGTTCATTACTTCATTATATCCAAACGGGCGGTGACGCAGGATATCCTATTGGGGATACTGCAAGTTTTATAGCTTCTGTTGCTTACACATTGCCAATTTATTTAATCATGAAGGCTAAAATTCATGATACAAAAAATATTATTTTTGCAAATGTGATTGGAACTGCATCGTTAACAATTGTTCTATCATTTGTAAATTATTTATTCTTACTTCCTTTGTACTTAAAAGTATTAAACTTTAGTGTAGGACCTATTAGAGAGTATCTTTTAATGGGTGTTATACCATTTAATATAATAAAAGGAGCGATAGTAAGCACAGTATTTATCTTACTCTTTGCAAAATTAAAAACTTGGTTGTTTCGTAACCAAATGACAAAAATCAGTTTTAAATAAAAAAAGAAACCGCAGTTTTTGCGGTTTCTTTTTTTATTGAAACTTATATACACTTTTGATTAATATTTTTTAAAATTTATAAAAGAATACCCTAAAATTAGTTATTTTTGGTATATTAGATTTAACGAGGTATCAGTGTTGCTTTTACTTTTGTTAAAGTATTTGAAATGAGGGTGAATGTCTTGGATCAATCGTTATACAGTCAATTTTTCTGTCTGTCATTATATTCAAAAGACTATCCAATTAAGCCTTCAACGTTATACCATATTTTAATTGGGAAAAGAACCGCTTCGATTTTATTCAAAGCGCATATGTATCAACTAATAAAGTTTTTTTCAATTTTTCCTAATTTAAAACGAGCACATTATAATCAGATGATTCAAAAGTTCGTTACAAGAGGTTGGATCAAAGCAAACGGTACGAGTGAGGAGTTTTATCTTTCTGAACAAGGAAAGGCAGAAGTAGAGATCTATTTTTCTGAACATTTTTATCCCACGAATTTAAATCAATTATTAAATGGAAAATCTACTAAGGAATTTTGGAAGAAAATAGTGTTTTTGACGCAAGTTCTTTCGGAATTACGGTATCAAAATAAACGGTATTTGCCTCTTGATAAAGAATGGAAAAACCAACTTTGGGTAAAAAATTGGTTGAAAAATAATCCATTGGATAAACAAAAACTTGCTCAATCTTTTGGAAAAGAATGGATTCAAGTATTAAATAATTTGGATTCATTTTCTGCAGAAATAGCGGTATCGCAATTAACCGGACATGAAAAATTTGGGAAAACGATCACTCAACTAGCTTCTATGCATAAAATTGAAGCGTTAGAAATAGCTTTTTTACTTCAAGATGCTATTATTCAATTAATGGATCAAATCGTTCGTAAAAAAGAAAAGTATCCTTTATTTTATTTGATTTATCAAGAATGTATCGGAGATCCTTATAGCAGTCTAAGCCAAAGTACAAGGTTGACCGCTTATTATTTAGATAAAGGACTTTCTATTGAAAATATTGCACTAAAGAGGAATTTAAAGGCGAACACTATTTCAGAACACGTTATTGAATTAGCTATTATTTTTTCGGATTTCGATGTTGCTAGTGTAATACCTGACACCGATTACCAACGTTTAATTACAGTATTTCAATCTAACGAAAAAATCACCTATGAGGAATTAGAAAAAGATATGCCGCAGGTCCCTTTTTCATGGTATAGATTGATTCAAGTTGAAAGGAGTCGTACCGATGAATAATAAAGAGCTCATCAAACAAAATTTAGAGAAATATTTTGGGTACACTTCTTTTAGAAATGGGCAAGAAGAAGCCATTTTAGCAGCTTTAGAGGGGAGACACACCTTAGTCATGCTGCCAACAGGCACAGGGAAATCAATTTGTTACCAATTAACAGGTTATTGTTTGAATGGTCTTGTAGTAATTGTTTCACCTCTATTGTCATTGATGCAAGACCAAGTAGAACAATTAAAGCTTAACGGTGAAAAAAGAGTCGCAGCTATCAACAGTTTGATGGATGCACAGGAAAAAGAATGGGTTCTGAAGCATTTAGCTCAGTACAAGTTTATTTTTCTTTCACCTGAGATGCTTCAACAGGAATATGTGATGGCATATTTAAAAAAAGTTCCAATTGGTCTTTTTGCCATTGATGAAGCTCATTGTATCTCTCAGTGGGGATTGGATTTCAGACCGGATTACTTAGATTTAGGATTGGTTCGTAAACAATTAAGCTTCCCATTAACCATGGCATTAACCGCTACAGCTACAAAACGTGTACGAGAAGAGATTTTAGCGTCATTGCATATTGATGATGGAAATACAAAGGAAATTGTTTATTCAGTCGATCGTTCAAATATTGCTTTTTCAGCTATTATCTGTGACCGAGACAAGAATGAGCATTTGATGAATCAAATTGAACAATTAAAAAAACCAGGAATCATCTATTTCTCTAGTAAAAAAACAGCCGATGAAATTGCTGGATTAATTCGAGAAAAAACAACCATCATTGCAGAAAGTTACCACTCAGATATAGAATCAGAAGATAAAATTAAAATACAACAACAATTTGTTCATGATGAAATTGATATTATTTGTGCGACAAGCGCATTTGGAATGGGCATCAATAAAAGTAATATTCGATTTGTTATTCATTATCATCTTCCGGGCAGTCCTGAAGCGTATTTGCAAGAAGTCGGGAGATGTGGCAGAGATGGAGAACCCAGCCTAGCTCTATTGTTATACGAACAGGGAGACAGTATGATTCAATTTCGTTTACAAGAGTATACATTACCGACAGTTGAGATGTTGGAATACGGGTATAAAAAAGGCGTGATTCCAGAAGGAAGTTGCAGTCCTTCCCAAAAGCAACTAATAGAAAATTATTTAAAATCCAATTTGTCTATTGAAACAGCCAAACAGCAAGTAAAAAGTAGGATTGTATACAAACAACAGCAATTGTATTATATGATGGATTATGTTGAAACATCTAGTTGCAAAAGAAGCTTTCTCTTGCATTATTTTGATGAAAAATTAGACAGCAAACCAGATCGTTGCTGTAGTAATTGCAGTCTTAAGATCGCTGATTTTTACGGCGAATCTGATTTGAAACAAAAAATAGGTTCTCAAAATGAAAAAAGTTGGGAAGAAACTATAAAGGAATTATTTTTAATAGGAAATTAATAAGACAATTCTGTATAAAAATGATACAATAATACAGAGTTTAGTCTAGGAGGAGTACTAAAAGATGAGTAAAAGAAATTCTAAAAACAACCCAAAAAAAGAAAAAGCATGGAATCGTAAATTTGATGATGACGATAGTTTAGTGGATGATAAATATTCTAGAACAGCAAGAAAAAAAGCGAAGAAAAGTGTACACCCCGTTATCACCTCTTTGGTTATTTTCTTACTATTGATTATTATCTTACCAAGTGTTGCTTATCTTTGGTGGTCTAATGTAGACTCCGATAGTAGCAAAAAACAGAACGAAACGGAAGAAAGAATGACGATAACACAAAATAGCAGTAGTGAATCAAACAGCTCAGAAGAATCAGTTTCTGAGTCGGAACCCGAATCAGAAGTTTCATCTGAAAGTATAGAAGAAGAGTCATCTGATGAGAGTGAAGCTTTACAGCCACAAGAGCCTGAATCACAAGTGGCAGAACAACCTGTGATCGAAGAGCCAGAAAGTGTTGAAGAACCAGAGTCTGAAGTAGTAGAAGAAGCAACAAATACTTATACTGTTCAAGCAGGAGACAATCTGTATCGTATTGCTTTGAATCACAACATGACAACAGATGAATTGAAAGCATTAAATGGTATAGCAGGCGATTCAGTTAGTGTTGGAACGGTCTTGAAAGTTAAATAGACGGTCTATAGAGTTGGATTTTTATAATTGACAGAAGGCTAGGGTTAACCTAGCCTTTTTAATATGAGAAAGAAAGTAGGAAAAAAAATGAAAAAAACAATACAAGTTGCCATTGACGGCCCGGCATCGGCTGGAAAAAGCACTGTCGCTAAGATATTAGCGACAGAATTAGGGTACATTTATTGCGATACTGGAGCAATGTATCGTGCTCTAACGTATCAAGCAATCAAAAATAAAATCGAAGTAACCGACGAAAAACAATTAGTTCATTTGTTAAAAGAAATGATTATTTCTTTTGAACCAAACAAAGGCAATCAAAAAGTATTTATTAATGGTGAGGATGTAACTGATGCTATTCGTTTAACAGATGTAACAAATGCTGTTTCTGCTGTTTCAGCGCATGGAGAAGTTAGAAAAGAACTAGTAAAAAGACAACAAGAAATAGCTGCACACGGTGGAGTTGTTATGGACGGTCGTGATATTGGTACTGCTGTTTTGCCAACTGCAGAAGTGAAAATATTTCTTATTGCCAGTGTTGATGAACGAGCAGAAAGACGATACAAAGAAAATTTAAGCAAAGGTATACCTACTTCACTAGAAGTATTAAAGCAAGAAATTGCGGATCGAGATTACAAGGATTCACATCGTGAAGTTTCTCCGCTTACACAAGCTGAAGATGCTATTCGTTTAGATACAACGAGCTTATCTATTGAACAAGTTGTGGAAAAAATCAGAGAATTAATCCAAACTAAACTTATTAATTAAGGATTCTTTTACATTTCCAGTCGTTTTGGTGGCAATAATTTAAATAATTGGTTAAAATATAGAGAGAAAGTATTTTATTGGCTAGTTATAGGAGGGCAAACATATGACGGAAAATGAGAAAAACCAAGAGATCAACGAACAAGAATCAATGATGGATGCAATGAATAGTGTTCAAGAAATTAATATTGGAGATATTGTTAAAGGTGAAATTTTAACGATTCAAGATAATAAGCAGGCTATAGTTGGCATCATTGGTGGTGGAGTTGAAGGTGTCATTCCGAACAATGAATTATCAGCTGCTCCATTTGAAAACGTTACAGATGTTGTAAACGTTGGAGATGTTGTAGACTTAGTTGTTATCAAAGAAATTAAAGAAAAAGAAAATGGCAGTTATTTACTATCAAAACGCCGTATTGATGCTAAAAAAGTTTGGGAAAAAGTTCAAAAAGAATTTGATGAAGGCACCATTATTGAAGCACCTGTTAAAGAAGTAGTAAAAGGTGGTTTAGTTGTAGATGTAGGCGTCAGAGGATTTGTACCTGCTTCTATGGTAGATGTTCATTTTGTAGAAGATTTTTCTAGTTACAAAGGACAGACATTGAAATTTAAAATCGTTGAAATCGAACCTAGTGAGAACCGTTTAATTCTTTCTCATAAAGCTGTTGTTGAAGCAGAAAACGAAGAAAAGAAAAAGGGGTTGCTTAGTCATTTGGTTGAAGGCGATATTGTAAAAGGGAAAATCGCTCGTTTAACAAACTTTGGAGCGTTTATTGATCTTGGTGGTGTAGATGGCCTAGTCCACATCTCACAAATTGCTTATGAGCATGTAAAAGATCCAGCCGATGTCTTAACAGTCGGAGAAGAAGTTAACGTGAAAATTCTTTCTGTAAACGAAGAAGAAGGACGTATTTCTCTTTCTATTAAAGAAACATTGCCTGGCCCATGGGACGATATTGAAGAGCGTGCAGCTGTAGGGTCGGTTCTAGATGGCCTAGTTAAGCGTCTAACAAGTTTTGGCGCGTTTGTTGAAGTCTTTCCAGGAGTTGAAGGACTTGTTCATATTTCACAAATTTCGCACAATCACATTGCTACTCCGCATGAAATTTTAAGTGAAGGCGACGAGATTAAAGTGAAAGTGTTAGAAGTTAATCCAACAGATCAAAGACTTTCTTTAAGTATTAAAGCGTTAGAAGAGAAACCAAATCAACCGAAAGCAAGTCAAGAAGAAACCAATTACGACTTGCCTGAAGAAGATAGTGGTTTTACTTTAGGTGATATTTTAGGCGATCAATTGTCTGATATTACAACAGATGATGAGAACTAATTAAACCGTTAAAAAGGATATGTGAGCATTTTTTGCTCTCATGTTCTTTTTTTTTGCATTTATTGAGTAAAATGTAACAAAAAAATAAAGTATTTATGAGAGTTTGCCTTATTCCTTAAGCAAAAGCTTGCATGTTTTGAGGTATTTCTATAAACTTACAAGAGAATATAAAAAAGGAGGCAAAAACAATGGCAAAACCAGTTGTAGCCATCGTTGGTCGCCCTAACGTAGGAAAATCAACTATTTTTAATCGTATTGTTGGAGAACGCATCTCAATTGTAGAAGACGTATCAGGAGTAACCCGTGATCGTATTTATGCACCAGCAGAATGGCTAGGAAAAGAATTTAATGTGATTGATACAGGTGGGATCGATTTAGGTGATGAACCATTTTTAGAACAGATTAAACATCAAGCTGAAATAGCTATGGATGAAGCAGATGTGATTATTTTTATCACAAGTGTAAAAGAACACATAACAGATGCAGATGAGAATGTAGCGAAAATTCTTTATCGTACAAACAAACCAGTACTATTAGCTGTTAACAAAGTAGATAATCCTGAAATGCGTAACGATATTTTTGACTTTTATTCTTTAGGATTAGGTGAACCTTTCCCAATCTCCGGAAGTCATGGTTTAGGAATCGGTGATTTGTTGGATGCAGCAATCAGCCACTTTCCAGAAGAGCAAGAAGAAGAGTATGATGATTCTGTTATAAAATTCAGCTTGATCGGTAGACCAAATGTAGGGAAATCATCACTTGTAAATGCTATATTAGGAGAAGATCGAGTGATTGTTTCGAGTATTGCAGGAACAACTCGTGATGCTATCGATACAGCATTCGAAGGCGAAGATGGAACTGAATTTGTTATGATCGATACTGCTGGAATGCGTAAAAAAGGGAAGGTTTATGAAAATACTGAAAGATATAGTGTTTTAAGAGCCCTAAGAGCAATCGAACGTTCTGATGTCGTCTTATGTGTATTGAATGCAGAAGAAGGTATTAGAGAGCAAGATAAAAAAGTTGCTGGATATGCTCATGAAGCCGGAAAAGGAATCATCATTGTTGTAAACAAATGGGATACTCTTGAAAAAGATAACCACACAATGAAAGCATTTGAAGAACAAATTAGAGCCGAATTTTTGTATCTAAGCTATGCACCAATCATATTTGTGTCAGCTTTAACGAAGCAACGTCTAAATAAACTTCCTGAAATTATTGAGCGAGTAAGTATGAATCAAAACTTACGCATTCAATCAGCTACCTTGAATGAAGTCATATTAGATGCAGTAGCTATGAATCCAACTCCAACGGATAAAGGAAAACGATTGCGTATTTATTATGCTACTCAAGTAGCCGTTAAACCGCCAACGTTTGTAGTATTTGTGAATGAACCCGAAATGATGCATTTCTCTTATGCTCGTTTCTTAGAAAATCGCATTCGTGATGCCTTTACTTTTGAAGGAACACCGATTCATTTGATCGTAAGAAGAAGGAAATAAAAAATCAAATTGGCATTTTAACATAACTCTTAAGGGGTTTCAAATAATTTAATCATTATTTATAAAATGCATAAGAAAATTTCCTGAAACGCTAAAAATCATTGCAGTATCAGTATTTATATGATATCTTTTTAAATGAAATGTCATTTAGAAATACTAATTTTACATTTCGCAATGATTCATTTTTGGGCCACTCAAAAATGTCTAAATGATGTTTATTTGCTTAAAAATAAAGCATCAATTCTTCTTTCCGAGGGAGGTGAAATACACATGGCTAACAAAGCAGAATTAATCGAAAACGTTGCTACTTCAACAGGTCTTACTAAAAAAGATGCAACTTCAGCAGTAGATGCTGTTTTTGAATCAATTCAAACTTCATTAAGTGAAGGTGAAAAAGTTCAAATTATTGGTTTTGGTAACTTTGAAGTTCGCGATCGTGCTGCACGTAAAGGTCGTAACCCTCAAACAGGGGAAGAAATCCAAATTGCTGCAAGCAAAGTACCTGCATTTAAACCAGGTAAAGCTCTTAAAGACGCAGTTAAATAATACAGTACTTAAAACCCCTGAGAAATCAGGGGTTTTTGCTGTTTATAAGGTGCTGGTACTTATAAAAATAGCATTTTTTTGTAATCTACTCTTCTGAAACACTCAATAACAATACGGCTACAGATTTGTTTAAATCGGCTAATAGAGAGGTATGAGAGTGTTTAAAGATAGGATAGGAAAAGGACCAAGTCAGTTAGGCTAGTTCATTCTCTGGCCATTTTAAACGCAAATTAAGCAAGTTGTTTACAAAATTGATTATGCGAAAAAAATTCGTAGGGAAAATTAAACACCAAAAAAAAACTAAAGCCTTCTTTCGTAAACTTATACTTTACGAAAGAAGGCTTTAGTTACATGATAATTTGATTTCCTCCGTTTTTAACGGCGGTTACTAATTTTTTTGAGACATTATTAACTAACTCACTGATTGTTTCTTCTTTATTGAATTCTGATATACCAACGCTTACGCTTACATGCTTTGGAACATCGAAAAGAGTTTCTAAAACAGTCTGTCTTATTGTGTCAGCAAGGGTATAAGCTTCTTCTTTTTTTGTATCATTTAGTAACACCAAAAACACGGATTCTCTGTATCTACCAGCAATGTGTCTATTTTCTTGAATGGCTACTTGTATGATTTGACCAGTGACTTTTAGTATTTCTTCACTTAGGACAACTCCAAACAATTCCTCATATTCGGAATACTTATCAATTTTTAAAAACATCACGGATAAAGGAAGATCATATTTTTTTGAATGGTTTGCATGTTTTGCTAGCTCCACCGTAACAGCTGTTCTGTTATATAGAGAGGTGAGAGTATCCTTTTTCATTTGTTTGGATAAATTTTGATTTCTGACCATTAGTTGATCTCGTTCTTGTTCTTCCTGTGTAATGTCAAATACAATTCCCTTAAGAAATAGTGGAGCTCCTTGTTCATTCCGCTCTGTTACTTTTCCGAAATCGCGGTACACTTTCCATGAACCATCTTTGGCTTGAATGCGGTATTTTGTATTCCAAGCAGGTATTTCTCCCTTAAGATGGTCTGTCATTAGTTGCATCACTTCATCTATGTCATCAGGGTGAATTTTATCTGTAAAGAAATGATAGGGAACTTTTTCCGGTAGATCTTCTTTTAAGTATCCAATTGCTTCAGCTTTTAGTGGATTAAAGGTGACTTCATTCAATGTAAAATCCCAGAACCATTGCCCTAAATTTTGTGTCCATTCAAATTCTAGACGCTCTGTTTCTTGAAGAGCTACCAATAGTTCTTTATTCAATCTTTTCAAAGAAGTCATTTGTAAGATGAGCTCTTCTTTAGTATATTCTTGCAAAGTACTAGCCCCTTTGTTAAAAATTTAGTTGACTGAAAATATTAACCGTTTAAGCTTACTTTAAATTAGAGTTGAGTTCAATAAGTTTGTACACTTTAATAAATAGAAAAAGGCTAGGACCCTACTTGTTCTAATTTATGTTAAAATAGAAGATATAGAAGATTGTAAAATGAAAGAGGTTTTTTGACATGTCATATGGACAAATGATGATCGATACGCTTCAAAATAATCAATTAGAAGAAGCAATGAATTATTTTGAACAGGCTTTAAAACAAGATACAGATGAAGAACTGTATAATCTTGCAGATTCTCTTTATCACCTTGGTTTTTTAAATGAAGTAAAAAAAATAAATCTGCACCTGCTGGAACGTTATCCTGAAGACGATGAATTAAGAATAAGTTTAGCAGAAATAGCTATTGAAGCAAATGAATTAGACACAGCAATGGATTGGCTACTCGAAGTCACGGAAGACAGTGCTGTTTATCCTCAAACGTTGCTTGTTTTAGCCGACTTATACCAAGTTCAAGGTCTTTATGAAGTAAGTGAACAAAAGCTGCTCAAAGCGAAAGAAATCTTATCTGATGAACCGGTTATTGATTTTGCCTTAGCAGAACTACATTTTTCTATGGGGAAATATGCGCAAGCGATTCATGGCTATGAAGAATTGATGAGCCAAGGCTTATCTGATTTTTCAGGCATCAACCTTGCTGCTCGATGTGGCAGCTCATACAGTGCTTTAGGCGATTTGGAACAGGCGATATTATACCTAGAGCAAAGTTTGGAAGAAAAAGAGAACGTTGATACGTTATTCCAATTGGGATTCTCTTATTTACAAGACAAACAATACCGTCGTTCAATTGAAGCTTTAAATAAATTAAAAGAATTAGACCCGAACTACACAACTTTGTACCCTTATTTAGCTAAAGGACTTGAAGAAGAAAATGAACTGGACAAGGCTCTTGAAATCATTAAAGAAGGATTAAGAGTTGATGAATATAATTATGAACTTTTCTATTATGGCGCTGATATAGCCATCAAGTTAGAAGATGAATCTTTAGCGGAAGCTTATTATATAAAGGCCGTTCAACTTGTTCCAGAAAATTCAACTGTGCAGTTAGCGTATACAAATTTATTGCTGAAACAAGAACGTTTCGATGAAACAGTCGAATGGATTCAAAAAATGCTCGTGCAAAATGAAGTCGATCCTCAGTTTTATTGGAACTTAGCCTTAGCCAATGAAGGTTTGGAAGAATATTCAGCAGCAAGTACTGCCTATCAAAAAGCTTATCCGTCACTTCGTCAAAATAAAGATTTCTTAAAATCTTATATCTATTTTCTACGTGAAGAAGGAGAACGCACTATTATTAAAGACGTCATAAATGATTATTTGCTTCTTGAGCCAACAGATGCAGAAATATTAGAAATACTAGAAGAAATAAATAGCAACTATTAATTGATTAAGTTATAATGAGAAAAAGGGTAAGATAGGGAGGTTTTTTACATGAACATCCAAATTACTTTAGAAGCTAAAAAGATTTTTCTTGGCTGGTTTTTAGACCGATTCCAATTGAAGAGAAGAGAATCCATGTGGATCCTAAACTACTTACTAAATCATGATATAGTATTAAATAAAGTCCATTTTGTAGAGGCTGTAGATAAAACTCCACGGGGCATGATGATGTCTACAACGGAAATGAATAGTGAAGCATTTCTATTTTATAAAAATGGAACAGTGTTTAGCGATCCAGAACAAGCTTTCCATGAAGTTCGATTAAATTGGCAAGAAGAGATGTATATTGAGCTAGTTTTTTTAAATCCATGGAAGTCTGCAGAATATCTGACTGTATTAGAAGACAATCCTTATTACAAGTGGAATGAAACCATTAGTATGCAACTGGTTGAAGAAGTAGAACTTGCACTTGAAACGTTGTCATTGACTGAACGAAAACAAAATACATTACATCAAATTGATTTGTCTTTAGAAAAAGAGGATCGAGAAAGATTTATTCAATTGTCAAAACAATTAAAAGAAATTGAAGAGGATTTAAAGAACGAACAAAAAAAGCCAAACCATTAAGGTTTGGCTTTTTTTTTGAAAATTGGTTGTTTTGGTTTAGGGTCGAATGAGAAACCTTCTCCTAGAACTTCATGTACCGTTAGAAGAGAATAAAAAGCTTTTGAATCAATCTCATGAATGATTCGTTTAGCCATGACAATTTCATGATTGCCTAAAACACAATACAATACTTTTTTTTCTTCTTTTGAATAAGCGCCCTCAGCTTTGAAGAAAGTTACGCCTCGTTCCATTTCTGACATAATCGTTTCAGCTATACGATCATTTTTCTCTGAAATAATGAGGAGTCCTCTTGCTGCATAAGATCCATCTTGCATAAAGTCAACGATTTTAGAAAATACATAAGAAGCAAGTAACGTATACATCATGTGAGGCAAGTCTATGTAAGTTAACGATAACGTTAAAATAAAAACATCAAAAACCAATAATGTTTTTCCCATTGAAATGCCTTTCTTCTTTTCTAAAATGCGAGCAAGAATATCGCTGCCGCCAGTTGTTCCACCCGAACGGTAAATCATACCGCTACCTACTCCACCACATAAGCCAGCTAAGATACCAGCTATAAAAAGGTCGTTTTCTAAATCAATAGCAATTGAAGTTCTTTGCCATATGTATAAGAAGAAGGACAACATTGCTGTTCCGTATATGGTGTAAACTAATGAACGGTTGCCTAACATTTTCCATCCGATTAATATCGTTGGAATGTTTAGGAGCAATGTAGATAGAGCTGGATCAATTTGAAACCAGTAGCGTAACAATAAAGAAACACCGGTCATTCCACCTTCAGCTAATTCGTTTGCAATATTGATGTACACTAGTCCAAATGCATAAAGTGCACAGCCGATTGTAATAATCAGTAAATCTTTTACAGCTATTTTTTCGTTTAACATACCTTCACTCCTGACTTGATTTATCTTATAAAGAATACATTTTTTTTTAAAAACAAGCAACAAGTCTTGCAACCTTCTCACTTTTTGGTAGACTTAAAGAATAACAGACTATGAAGTGAAGAGCCTAATAGTCATTTTTTATAGATAAATAGATAACGTAAAAAAAAGAAGTTACGGTGAAAAAAGCCGTTTGAGAGGAAAGAATAAAAATGATTAAAATTGTAGTTGCAGGCTTTAAAGGTAAGATGGGATTAACGGCCACAAAAATGGTACTAGAAAATGAAAAATTCTCTTTAGTAGGCGTACTTGATCCACATGCTTCTGAAAAAAATTTAAATGAGTTGAGCGAATTTTCAACTATAGATGTACCTGTGTTTCAAGACAAAGAACTAATGGTGAAAGAAGTCCAAGCAGACGTGTGGATCGACTTTACAATTCCCGCTGTTGCTTTTAAAAATACATGTTTTGCTTTAGAAAAAGGGATTCGTCCAGTAGTGGGTACAACTGGTTTTACAGAAAGTGAAGTTAAAGAAGTCCAACAATTAGCTAAAGATAAAAATATTGGGGGATTAATTGCACCTAATTTTGCCATTGGAGCAGTTTTGATGATGGAGTTTGCTGCTAAAGCTTCTAAATATTTCCCAGATGTTGAAATAACTGAGATGCATCATGATAATAAATTAGATGCTCCAAGCGGTACAGCAATAAAAACAGCTGAAATGATCTTTGCTGAGCGTGGACATCATGAGCAAGGAAACCCAGAGGAAAAAGAACTGATCAAAGGAGCACGTGGAGCAGATTATGAAGGCATGAAAATCCATAGTGTTCGTTTACCAGGTCTAGTAGCTCATCAGCAAGTTCAATTTGGTAGTGTCGGCGAAGGGCTAGTAATCCGTCACGATTCATTTGATCGTTCTTCGTTTATGACAGGTGTGGCTTTAGGCTGTGAAAAGGTGATGTCATTAAATGAACTAGCCTATGGATTGGAAAACCTTTTATGATTCTGTTCGATTATCAGTTTAAACAGGCGTTACCAATTATTGATAAAATAGAAGAAGCTGGTTTTGAAGCTTATTTTGTGGGGGGAAGTGTCAGAGATACTCTTTTAAATAAGCCAATCAATGACGTGGATATCGCCACAAGTGCAAAGCCCAATGAAATCAAGGGAATTTTTCCAAAAACAATAGACGTTGGAATCGAACATGGCACTGTAATGGTGTTATGGAAAGATGCAAGCTATGAAATCACTACATTTAGAACGGAATCAACGTATCAAGATTTCAGACGACCGGACAATGTTGAATTTGTTCGTTCATTAAAAGAAGACTTAAAGCGGCGTGATTTCACAATAAATGCATTAGCAATGAACCGAAATGGAGAAATCATTGATTATTTCAATGGGAAAAAAGATTTAGAAAATAAACTGATTAAAGCTGTCGGTATTCCTGAAGAGCGTTTTTTCGAGGATGCTTTACGTATGATGCGAGGAGTAAGGTTTGTTAGCCAACTAAATTTTAGCATGGATAGCGAAACAGAAGTAGCGATTCACAAAAATCACCCGTTACTTGAAAAAATAGCAGTTGAGCGTATTCAAGTTGAATTTATAAAGCTTCTTTTAGGAAGTGGAAGAAAACAAGGGCTTGGGTTATTTATTCGAACAAATCTCTTTTATTATTGTCCAGGACTGAAAGATTTTAAAAAAGAGCTAGAAGAGTTCGCAAAACTAGATTGTGTGATTGAGAATCGCGTCGTTGCATGGACATTGTTAAGTCACTATCTGAGAAAAACGAGTGGGAATATTGAGTTGTTTCTAAGAGATTGGAAATGTTCAAAAAAAGAGATTAATCAGGTGAAATCAGCAATGAATGCTTTACAGCACCGATTGAAAGGTGATTTTAATCGTCAAGTTCTTTATCAAACTGGACTTCAAATTGCTTTAGATGTTGAAACAGTTATGGATTGTTTAGGGTATCCGATTAATTTTGAGTTCGTTCACACGTTGTATCAAGAGTTGCCGATTTATAGTAAGAATGACATTGACGTAAATGGCAATGATCTGCAGGTAGTGTTGAAACGAAAACCTGGTAAATGGTTAGGGGATTTGATGGCAGAAATAGAGGTCACTATTTTATCTGGTGAGTTGCCCAACGAAAAATCGGTTATAATTGAATGGGTTTCAAACAACTATACTAATGATGTTTGAAAAGTTGCTACAGCGTTACCTAAGTAAAAAGAATCTGTCTAAAACATGGACAGATTTCTTTTCACTTATTTTTTGTAACTATTTTAACAAAAAGTAAGAAAAAGGTTTACGCACTAAAAATAAGTTGTTATACTAATAAAGTAAGTTAATTAAAGGAGGAATTTTTAAATTATGGAAAATCAATTCACAAAATTATTAGAAGAACGTCGTTCAATTTATTCTTTAGGAAAAAATGTTTCTTTACCTGAATCAGAAATCGTTGGATTAGTTGCAAAAGCAATTAAAGAAAGCCCGTCTTCATTCAATTCACAAACTTCACGTGCAGTAGTATTATTTGGATCTGCTCACAACAAACTTTGGGATATTACTGAAGAAGCTTTAATTAAAGCTATTCCAGAAGGACAAGATGTTGCTCCAACTAAAGCAAAATTAAATAGCTTCCGTGCAGCATTCGGAACAATTTTATTCTTTGAAGATACAAGTATCGTTAAAGCTTTACAAGAACAATTCGCATTATACGCAGATAACTTCCCTATCTGGTCTGAACAATCTACTGGGATTGCACAAAACTCTGTATGGACAGCATTAGCTGTTGAAAATATTGGAGGAAGTTTACAACACTACAACCCATTAATTGATGATGCTGTTCAAAAAGAATGGAATCTTTCTGCAGACTGGAAATTAACTGGACAAATGCCGATTGGTTCTATTGAAGCTCCAGCTGGTGAAAAAGAATACATGGACGATTCTGCTAGAGTTCTTGTATTTAACTAATCATTAATGAACTAAACGAACGGTCTATTAAGAAGTAAATGAAGGAATAGGAAATTGGTGAACTTCCTATTCCTTTTTTTGTTTTATCTTGTTAAAAAAATCACAATTTACAATCTTTTTTATTTACATATAGTTATTTTATGGTAAAATGAAACTAGTAAAAGAATCACAAACTTTTTAAATAATAAAAAAAGGGAGCGAAAATAATGAAAAAAGAAGTTAAGGCATTAAAAATGACGTTTAAAAATGGACAAACTTGGACAATCGATAAAGAATTTATTGGAGATCTATGGATTAAACACATTTCAAAAAGCTTTGGACGCATTGGTGATAGCGAACTTCAAGAAATTTTCCCGTGTGAATCTTTAAAAA